>DATMFX010000198.1:0-4315 GCA_035555995.1 Hyphomicrobiales bacterium
ATTTCTCGCCGGCACCATGCTATGTGCGCAGGCACAAACGCCCTATGTATGGGAATTACCGCCGGACGTAGACCCACCCGCCCTTCCCGAAGGCGCGGTGATGACGCAGGAGCTGGTGGAATTCGGCCGGCACCTGTTCTACGACAAGCGCCTGTCCGGCAACGGCACGCAGGCCTGCGCCAGCTGCCATATCCAGGAGCTGGCGTTCACCGACGGCCGCGCGGTCGGTCTCGGCTCCACGGGCGAGCTGCATCCGCGCAGTCCGATGTCGCTCGTCAACGTGGCCTACCGCGACTCGCTGACCTGGGCCGACAAGGATCTGCAGTTGCTCGAGGATCAGGCGCTGGCACCGATGTTCGGCGAGCATCCGGTGGAACTCGGCATGAGCGGGCACGAGGACAACCTCTATGCCCGCCTTGCCGCCGATCCCGTGTACGCGGCACTCTTCGGCGCCGCCTATCCCGAGAGGGAATTCACCCTCGACCGCAGGACGGTGATCGACGCGCTCGTCGCCTTCGAACGCTCGATCGTGTCGTTCGCCTCGCCCTACGACCGTTTCCGTTTCTACGGTGAGCAATCCGCGCTCGATGCCTCCGCGCAGCGCGGCGTCGACCTGTTCTTTTCAAAGCAAGCCAATTGCAGCGCTTGCCATCTCGGCCAGAACACGACAATCGATCTTGGCCTGAATATGGACGGTGCCTCGCGCACCAGCAACAGCGACCCGCACGAGCCGCACTTCTTCCTGTTCCGCAACACCGGCCTGTATGCGCTGGGCGATCCGTTCTCCTACCCGATGGACAATCTCGGCCTTTACGAACACACGGGCTATGAGAAGGACATCGGCCGTTTCCGCACGCCGACGCTGCGCAACGTGGCATTGACCGCGCCGTACATGCACGACGGCAGCATCGCCACGCTCGATGAAGTGCTGGACCATTACGTGGCCGGCGGCCGCGCGAAGAATCCGCAGCTCACCGAGTTTCTGGTGCCGCTCGAACTGTCGGCGCAGGACCGCACGGATCTGCTGGCATTCCTGCACAGCCTGACGGACCAGAACGTCGTCTCCGCGCCGCAATGGAGCAACCCGTGGCCCGCGCGCAGGGCACAGGAAGCAAGCGCAATTCCGCCTCACATCGCGCAAGCGGTGGCGGCGCCGGAGCGTCCGGCGGTGGATCGCGAGCGTGACCCGGCAAGCAAGCCGGCCGAGGTGCTGGCGTTCATGGGCATCGAACCGGGCCAGGCCGTGCTGGATTTCCAGGCCGCCGGTGGTTACTTCACGGAAGTACTCGCGCGCGCGGTGGGAACGAAGGGTCATGTGATCGCGCATTACCACGAGCCGGATCGCTCGTTGAATCCGGAAGCCTTCGCGCTGCGCTATGGCACAGGCGAACGCCTGCCAAACGTGGAACGAATCTTCGCCAAGCACAACGACCTCGACCTGCCTTCCGCGAGCCTGGACGCGGTGCTGATGTCGATGGTCTACCACGACACGTACTGGCTGGGCGATGACGTGGACTGGGGACCGGTGGACCAGCAGGCACTGCTGGCCGAGTTGTACGATTCACTGAAACCCGGCGGTGTGGTGCTGGTGATCGACCACCAGGCGGAACCGGGCGCCGATCCCTACGAATCCGCGGTGGCGACGCACCGCATCGACCGCGCGGTGGTGCTGCGCGACTTTACAGCGGCGGGTTTCGTGTTCAGGGAGGAAAGCGCACTACTGGGCAATCCGGACGATGCGCCGGACGTACAGATTTTCGAAGACGCGGTTTACCGGAAAACGGACCGCTTCATGTTGTTGTTCGGCAAGCCGCAATAAGTGTTAGGTAAGCCGAAATAACTGTTCGGTAAACCGCAATAAGTGCTCGGTAAACCGAGATAACTGTCCAGGCACGCTCTGCGCGTTACCGCTGGCTTTCCAGGTATTCCACCAGCTCCGGATATTCCTCTTCCTGCTCGCCGCCGGCCAGTCCCATGGCGGAATCCATCGGCGTTTTGCCGTAGTAGTCGACCACGTCGATGGTGGCGCCGTGCTCGACCAGAAAGTGCGCCACCTTCATCCAGCCCCATTTGCCCGGCCCGAAGATGGAGGTTTGTCCCTGACGATCGGTCATGGCGTTATGGCGGGGCACCAGTGCGGTGTAGCTGGTGGTATCGGTGACCACGGCATTGATGTCGGCGCCGTGATCCAGCAGCACCTGCAGCGTATCGATCACTTCCTCTTCCACGGTGGAACTGCCGAACACGGTACCGTCCGCCAACAGGCCACGTGGGGTCGCCATGCCGGCGGCGGCAAGCAGCGCGGTGGAACCGAAGATGTTGGGCATGTCCACCTGGGCGCCGTAGTCGAGCAGGAGGCTTGCGGCTTCGGCGTCATGGCCCACGCCGGCACGCAGCAGCGGCGTGGCACCGGTGGTGAGCAGTTCGTCGGAATAGCGGCCGCTGGCGCCGCCGGGGCCGGGGCGATGGAAATTCAGCTGCGGATCGACATACACGCCGGCATCCAGCAGACGCCTGGCCAGCACCAGGGCGATGTCCTTGTTGGCTTTGTCCAGGCGCTGGCCGCGCGCTTCGTTGGTGCGCACGTCGATCGCCATGTAGAGCGGGGTTCTGCCCCACCAGTCGAAGGTGTTGGGGTCCGCGCCCTCATCCAGCAGGTAATTGGCCACGCCAAAATGGAAGTTCTCGATGGCCACCAGCAGCGCGGTCACCCCTTCCGGGCTCGGCAGATCGGGATCGGCGCCGGCTTCCAGAATGGCACGTACGCAGGCGGCGCAGCCACTGCGGGCGGCATACAGCAGCGGCGTCAGACCACCGGCGGGCCGGTACTGGCTACGCGGTTCCGAAGTCATCTGGCTGGACCAGTCGAAGTAAACGGCGCGGGTATTCACGTCCGCGCCCTTGGCCATCAGGAATTCAGCCATCTGCGGATGATTGCGCGCCGCCGCCCACATCAACGCGGTCTGTCCCATCCACTGTTCCACGGCATTGACGTCGGCGCCGGCGTCCACCAGCAGCGCGGCAACATCGAGCGCGCCGTTGTAGGCAGCCAGCATCAAGGGGGTCTGGCCATCAGCATTGGCAACATCGGGTGCGGCGCCGGCTTCCAGCAGGCGTTGTACCAGGGCGGCGTTGCCAAGGCGTGCCGCTTCGCTCAAGGGCGCCGCACCAAAGTGATTGCTCACGTTGGGATCGGCTTCGCTGCGCAGTAATGCGGTCACCAAGGGTTCATCCACCTGATACACGGCCCACAGCAACGGCGTGCTGCCATCGCTCTGTGCCTCATTGGCATTGGCGCCGGCCTGCAGCAGCGCCTGCGCGCCGCGCGTGTCGCCCTGCTGGATCAGATCAGCAAGCACCGCCTCGGCGCTCGCCAGCGCCGGCAGCAGCGCAAGGCAGCATCCCGCCAGCCACAGGCGGCAGGCGGTGGTCTTGCGTGAAAGAATCGGTGCGGTGGTCACGGACGGTGTCCTCAAAGAATGTTGGGCGCGAGGTTGTAGTGGTGCGCCCACATGCCCTTGTACACGGCATAGAGAAAACGCTGCGGATCCTGCCATTGCCGGCCAAGCCCTTCCAGCGCGCCTTCCTGCAGCATGCAGTCGGCACTGCAGCCGGCGCGGATCAGATCCAGGGCGCGGTCGTAGAGGGCCTGCGTCATGTCGCGCTCGGCCACCAGCGCGGCCTTGTTCAGCACGCCGCCCTTGGCAGGCACGATCAGGGTGTCGTCGTCGGCCAATGCCACCAGCGCATCGAGCGAATTGACGCGGCCGCCCAGCCAGCCGCCGCCGTACCAATCCAGTTCCGGATCGTGATCGCCGCCCACCGCGCCGCCCACTGCCAATACGTTGGCTTCGCGAAAATACACGTAGATGTCGGCGTCGGTATGCGGCTGCACCAGGGCGGCGTAATCGATCTGCTGTCCACCCACCTCGATGCTGCCCTTGTCGTGGAATGTGACCGTGGGCAGCGCCGCTTTCGGCAGCGGTTCGTGGTAACGCTGCTCGTGCGGCAGATAGTAACGGGTGGCCAGGTGATGCCAGGTTTTCTGGTGAGCGATGAGCGTGGCGCCGCCACTGCCGATCGCCTCGTTGGCGCCGCATTGTTCGGCGTGCCAGTGGGTATTGAAGAGGGTATGTACGCCGTTGCCGTGCAGCGCGTCCAGGGTTTGCATCAAGCGCTGGCTGTAGTCGGGCGCGCCGCTGTCCACCAGCACCAGGCCCTGTGCGGTATCGCATACCAGCACGTTGCTGCCGCCGGCATCGAGCAGCGACAGGCCATCGCGCAACGGCGTGAGGCCATCGGCACTTTCACCTGC
>DATMFX010000199.1:0-4569 GCA_035555995.1 Hyphomicrobiales bacterium
AACCGGTGGAATTGATTCGCCGGGAAGTCGCCGCGCTGCGCGCCTCGAGCAGTGCGCCGTTTGCGGTCAATCTGATTCCGGCGGCCACGCCAAAGGCTTTGCTCAAGGCGCAGGTCGACGCCTGCCTGGCGCTGGACGTAAAAAGTTTCGTGCTGTTCTGGGAAGTCGATGTCGACCTGGTGCGCGCGCTCAAGGCGCAAGGCCGTCAGGTGATCCACCAGATCGGCAACCGGCGCGACGCCGACCTGGCGCAGGCAGCCGGTGCCGATGTCCTGATTGCGCAAGGCGTGGAAGCAGGCGGCCATGTGCGCGGCACCACCTCCAGCATGACGCTGCTGCCACGCATCGTGGCCGGCAGCGACGTGCCCGTGGTGGCGTCGGGCGGCATCAGCAGCGGCGAGGCCCTGGTGGCCGCCCTGGCGCTGGGTGCCCAGGGAGTAAGCCTGGGCACAGCCTTTCTTGCCACGCACGAAGCCAACGCGCACCCGCACCACAAGCAGCGGGTGCTCGAGGCCAGCGGCGAGGAAACGCTGTATACCACCCGCTTCGCGCGCAACTGGCACGAAGCGGCGCCGGTCCGGGTACTGCCGAACGCCGTTACGCGTGGCGACTACGACAACGCGCCCGCCGATACCGTGCTCGGCAGGCAGGACGGGCAACCCGTGTATCTGTTTGCCACCGATTCGCCGTTGGCGGACGCCACCGGCAGGCTCGATGACATGGCGATCTACTGCGGGGAATCCTGCGGCACGCTCACCACGCTCATGAGCGCAGCCGAACGTGTCGATTCCCTGGTGAGGGCAGCGCAACGCTGCATGGCGCGCCTGGAACGCGGAGCGCCGGAAACAAAGGGCCGCGCCTGAGCCATCAGCCCACTTCCATCAATTTCAGGCGCAGCGTCTTGCCCCCGCTGGGCCAGGAGATCTCGTCCCCTACCCGCAGGCCCAACAGGGCCGCGCCCGCCGGTGCCAGCACGGAGACGGTTTCGCCGGGACGATGGTCCTGCGGCAACACCAGTTGCACCTGGAACGACTTGCCGGTTTCTTCGTTGACGAAGCGCACCTGGCTGTTCAGCACCACCACGTCGGCGGGCACTTTGTCCGCTTCGACTACCGTGGCGCGTTCCAGTTCCTGATACAGCGCGGCGACCACTTCCGAATCGCTGTCGATGGAATCGAGCAGCGTATAGAGCCGGTCGCGGTCGGGCCGCGCAATGGTGATTGGAGGCAATGCGGTCATATTCTTCTCCGGATGCATAAAGGTGGCGTATAGAGTGCCCGGATTACGGGGCTTGATATATGGAACGGCAGCGAGGTTCGGTGCGCCGAACCTCAATGCTTGTCGATGGGTTCGGCGTCAGGCAGGAAAGACGGCGCGAGTGGACGTACACGTGTCCACCGCCGCAGACGCGGTGAAAAGGCTGAAAAGAGAGTAGCGATTATCCAGATGGCTGTGCATGGGCAAGACCATAACACGTTTGGCGGCCATTGCCATAGTGCCCCGCCCGGGGTTTTGGCGTCGCCTAACTCCCTTGGTGGGCCCTTTTCCTTCCGGCCCGCTCAGAAAGCCGCTTCCCACGACTGGCTCAGCTTCACCGCGGAATTGATCAGGCCCACCATGCTGTAGGTCTGCACGAAGTTGCCCCACAGTTCGCCCGTGGTGGGATCCAGATGTTCCGCATAAAGGCCATGCGGATTGCGGCGCTCGAGCATCGTTTCGAACAGGCCGCGCGCCTCGTCACGCCGGCCGCAGGCGACGAGCGCGTCGATGTACCAGAAGGTGCAGATCAGGAAGGCGTTTTCCGGCATGCCGAAATCGTCCTCTTCGCGGTAGCGGAAAATGTAGCCGCCATGCTTGAGGTCGCGCTCTATCGCCCGCAGGGTGCCGGCGAAATAGGGATCGTCGGCGGTGATGAAGTGCAGCTCCGGCAACAGCAGCAGGCTGGCGTCGACGCTCGACCCGCCGAAGGACGTGGCGAGAAAGGCCCCCTTCTCGTTCCAGGCGCTGGTCAGGATTTTCTCGCGCATGCCGCGCGCCTGTTCTGCCCAGTACATGCTGCGCTCGGGGCGGCCCAACTGCTGCGCGATGCGGGCCAGGCGGTCGCAGGCGCACCAGCACATCACGCTGGAAAAGGTATGCACGCGCGCCGAGCCGCGCAGTTCCCACAGGCCCGCATCGGGCTCGGTAAATACCTGGCGCGCGGTTTCCCCCAGGGTTTCCAGGCGCTGAAACAGATCCTGCAGCCCGGGGCGGCGCAGGCGCCGGTCGAAGAACAGGTGCGAAGCGCTCAGCACCACCGCGCCGTACACGTCGTTCTGCGTTTGCGTGGCGGCAAGATTGCCGATGCGTACCGGCCCCATGTCGCGATAACCCGGCAGCGCGGTGACGGTTTCGCCGCCCACCACCGGATGGCCGTCGATGCGATACAAGGGCTGCAGGCGCCCATCCTCGGCGCTTGCGGCAATATTGACTATATAGTCCAGATACTGCTCCATCGTCTGCGTGGTGCTCAGCCGGTTCAGCGCGTTGACAGTGAAATAGGCGTCGCGCAGCCAGCAATAGCGATAGTCCCAATTGCGGCTGCTGTATGCCGCCTCCGGCACCGAGGTGGTCAACGCGGCGACAATGGCGCCGGTGTCCTCCACCGCGTTGAGCTTGAGCGTGATGGCGGCGCGAATCACCGCCTCCTGCCATTCGTAGGGAATGGCGAGGCTGCGCACCCAGCGGCGCCAGTACGTCGTGGTTTCGTGTTCGAGCCGCCGCCCTTCCTCGCTCACCGCAGCGGTCAGCATTTCATCGGGGCCAAGCAGCAGCGTGATTTCCCCGTCGAGAAAAAACGGGTCTTCCTGCAGTACGGCGGTAATCGAGGCGTCGGTGGTCAGGCGCAACACCACTTCGGGCGTGATGTAGCGCACGTGATTGCTGCCCCAGGTCAGGCCGGCGCGCTCCGCGCCCCAATTGGCCGCGGGGCGCAGCCTGATACGCAAGCGCGGATTGCCGGCCACCCGCCGGACCCGGCGCACCAGCATCATCGGGCAGAACATCCTGCCGTAGTGTTCGTGGCGCGGGGCGAAATCGCGCAGTTCGACGATGCCGCCGAACCGGTCGTACAGCCGCGTCACCAATATCGGCGTATCGTCCAGGTAAGCCTGCTCGGTGCGGGTAAGATCACACAGCTCGATTGCCCAGATTCCCGCCTTGTCTTCACCACCGCCGCACTGCAACAGCTCGCAGAACAGCGCGTCGCTATCGAAGTCGGGAAAGCAGCCCCAGACGATGTCGCCCCTGGCGTTCACCAGAACGCCGATGCTGCAGTTGCCTATAAGCGCCAGATTGAGATCGCTCATGTCATTCTCCCTGCGTCGGTGCGGATGGTCGGTCGCCGCTGCGTCCCACCTCGAGCGCCAGCACGGCGATGCCCCAGGGCGGCAGCAGGATGTGACTTGCCTGCGCGGACAGCTCGGCGAAGGACGAGATCAGCAGCAGGCGATGGCGCGCGCGGGTGCCCGTGGGCACGGCCTGCGGCCGGTCGGAAAAATTGCACAGCACCAGCATGTCGCCGCGGCGAAAACGCAGCCAGCGCGCGCTTTCATCGCAGCGCACCTGGTTGGGATCGAGCGGGCCGGCGATGAAGTCGCGATGCGACTTGCGCAAATGGATCAGCGTGCGGTACCAGTCGAGCATGTCGCCGTGCGCGCGTTCCTCCTGTTCACCCCACTGCAATTGGCTATGACGCCAGGCACTTTCGCTTTGCGGATCGATCACCTTGAATGCATCCAGGCCGAGCGTGGTGCTTTGTGCGCGGCGCCCCTCGAGCACCGCCGTCCCCAGGGCGGGGTCGGGAAAGTCGGTGAAATACAGAAACGGCGTGCCGGCGTTCCATTCCTCCCCCTGGAACAGCAGCGGCACGAACGGCCCCAGCAAGGTCAGCGCGGCGCCAAGCCTGACCCGGTCGGGGTCCACCAGTTGCCCGATCCGCTCGCCGCCCGGCCGATTGCCGATCTGGTCATGGTTCTGCAGGCAGCCCACCAGCTGCGTCCCGTCGAGGTCTGCCGACGAGCGGCCATAATGATGCCCGCGATAGCGTGAGTACCGATTGTCGTAGCAGAATCCCGCGCCGAGTACCTGGGCCAGATCCGCGAGGCTGCCGTAATCGGCGTAGTATCCCGCCTGCTCCCCGGTCAGCAGCGTGTGCAGGGCGTGGTGGTAATCTTCGTTCCATAGTGCATCCAGCCCGCTACCGCCCCGTTCCACCGCACACACCAGGCGCGGATCGTTCAGGCTGGATTCGGCGGTGAGCAGAAAGGCACGGCCAAGTTCCTCACCAAGGGTTTTCACGCTGGCGGCCAGCTGTTCCAGAAACGACAGCGCCGAGTTGTCCACGATGGTGTCCGTGGCATCGAGGCGCAACCCATCGATGTGGTAGTCGCGCAGCCACATCACGGCGTTGTCGATGAAGAAGCGCCGCACCTCATCGCTGTCCCGACCATCGACGTTCACCGCCTTGCCCCACGGCGTGTGGTAGGTGTCGGTGAAATACGGCCCGAAACGTTCCAGATGATTGCCGAG
>DATMFX010000200.1:0-7214 GCA_035555995.1 Hyphomicrobiales bacterium
CAGCAGGGTGAAGAGTTCAATGGGGTTGTCGGCCACCGGCACGTTGACCAGCGCGGAGCCAGACAGCGCTTCCGCAGGCAGGTATTGCCGGAACAGCCACTGGACACCCACCCCAAGCATCACCGCGGCGAGCGCGCCGGGAACCAGACGCATCAGGCGTACGCGCGGCGCCAGGTGGGTGTCCCAGGCCACGAGCACGGCCAGCGCCATCAGCGAGATGAGCACGGCGGCCACCTGCACCGAACCCAGCATGTCGAACAGCGTGGAAAAGGTGTTGCGCCCGTCGGGCTGGAAGAAGGAAACGTCGCCTTCGTAGTCGGCATCGAAGCCCACCGCGTGGGGGAGCTGCTTGAGGATGATGATGATACCGATGCCGGTCAGCATGCCTTTGATGACCGGGGAAGGGAAAAAGTTGCCCAAGGTGCCGGCCCGGGCCAGGCCAAGCAGGGTTTGCATCACCCCTGCCAGCACCACCGCCATCAGGAAGCTGGCAAACCCCAGGTTTTCGATGGTACCGAGCACGATGACGGCCATGCCGGCCGCGGGTCCCGATACCCCAAGCCGCGAACCGCTGATGCTGCCCGCGACCAAGCCGCCGACGATGCCCGCAATCAGTCCGGACATCAACGGGGCGCCGCTGGCCAGGGCAATGCCCAGGCACAGCGGCAGAGCTACAAGAAAGACGACGAGACTTGCGGACAAGTCCTCCTTGAAAGTCTTGAACAACGGCATGATGGTGCTCCTCTTCATAAATAGATTGCTGGAAAACCAGCCGGCAGGGAGCGTTCCGTTCCGCGTCCTTGCCAGTTTGGTCGTCGGATTTTACGCAAGCCTTTTCTGATCGCCGCACGATTCATAGAGGAAAATATAAAAAAAATATTTCTGTGAAAGCTATTGCCTATCGCCCTGTGTGCCAGCGCCAACCAGCGCGTCCGCGCTTGCCCCAATGCTGGGCAAAATCGGTAAATAACGGGTGAACGCCTCCGCTCAGCCCCTATAGGGGGCTGAGTGGAGGCTGGTGCAGGGAAAGTAGGAAGTGGCGCTTTTACTTGTCGGCGGCTTCCGCCTGCTGGCGTGCCAGGGCGGCTTCGAAGGTGCCTTCGTACTCCGCGACGTGAGCCTGGTAGCCCTCGGGATCGATGAAGGGATTGGGGTCGTTGGGGCCACGCGCCTGCAGCTTGGCGTACTTGCCTTCCAGGTCGTAGAAAATGCCGTGCGAGCTGACGAACACCTCCACCGGAAACTCGCGCGCCTTGCGATAGCTGCCGCGCATGTCCTCGACGATGCCGGGATAGTCGGTGTTGTCCACGTACTGCAGGAACTGCCCGTTGAGGCTGCACTCGATGAATCCATAGTAGGTCTTGCCCGCTTCCTGCAGCGGCAGGCTCCAGGCCATGCAGCCCTTGGTATGGCCGGGCAGCAGATGCGCCGTCAGCGTCACATCGCCGAGCGTGACAGTGTCGCCGTCATCCACCAGACGATCGATCGGCAGATGTTTGCCCGAGGGCGTCACCACCGATTCGTTGTAGGGCGCATCGAGCCGGCTCACCACCACCTCGGCGCCGGTAAGTTCCTTGACCAGCGCATCGCCCTCCACGTGGTCGGGATGGCCATGGCCGCTGATCAGTATCTTGATGTCCTTGAAGTCGAAGCCAAGCTCCGCCACCGCGGCCTGGATCACCGGCACCGAACTTTCGTAGTCGCTGCTGATGAGAATGAGCCCGTCATCCGTGGTCAGCAGAAACGAAGACAATTGCGAGGTGCCCACGTAGTAGAAATTGTCCATGATCTTGTGCGGCGGAAACGGATCGTTCCAGCCGGCGGGCTGAGCCTGTGTGCACAAGGGAACCAGCACCAGCGCCGCGGTGAACGGCGCCAGCGCGGCAGTGAGACGAAAGCGGGACATGAGAGCTCCTGATGCTCGGGATTGAAACGGGCGGCCCCTGGATCAACCCAGGCGCCGCGGCGCCTGGCGGTTATTCGGCAGCACGGCGGTTGCTGCTTGCGGCGTCGAGCACGCGGCCGTCGGGGAACTCGATGCTGCGCGAGTTGGCGCGCAGCGACCCGTCCTTGGCGGCATAGCCGTTCACGATCACCTTGGTGCCGGGCATCAGCGATTCCTTGGTCCAGCCAAGGCGCAGCAGCACGCCGGGCGAGCCGCCTTCCACGGCCCATTGTTCGGTTTCACCCTTGTCGTTGACCACGGCAATATGCAGCCAGGAATGCGGGTTGACCCATTCCATCTTCACCACGGTGCCGTCCAGGCGCACTTCCTTGTTGGCATCGAATTCCGCGGAAAACGAATGGTGGGCCAGCGCGGGGATGGCCAGGGCAAGCGGCAGTGCGGCGGCGCAGAATTTCAGCAGGGATTTCATCGTCTCATCCTCCTCTCGCGAGGTCTTTCTGTCATGAGGTTATTGGGGTGCCGGCAGGCCCATCAGGTCCTGGTACAGCAGTTTGTCGGCAAACGGCACGCATTTGTGTTCGAGCAGTTGCGCGTCCGGCTCGATATGACGGTACAGCGGCATTTCGATGGTCCACGGACGCGCATAGGTTTGCGGATCTTCCAGGGTGGCTTCGTACCAGAGGTGGTCGGCTCCCTTGGGCGTAAAACGTTCGGTTACCTTCAGTTCGGTGCTGTGGAAGTTGCCGGCGCGATCGAGCCAGCTCTGGTCGTTCTGGCCCACGGTGACGACCACCAGCGTGTCGCCGTCCCAATGGCCGCTGGATTTGCCCATCCACGATTCGATGAACGGCTCGCTGTCATCGTTCATGTAGATGACGCGGTTGGTCGCGGCAAAGGGATAGACCATCAGCAGATCGCCATCGCCCTGGAAAATCTGGAACGGCATGTCGTGATAGGTGACGCGCGGCACGCCGAGCATGTAGCACTTGGCTTCCGGGTCGGCGGCGGGCCAGTTGGCGCGGTTCTCGTCGCGCTTGGCCAGCGCCTCGGGCAGGTAGGGAATGGTGCCTTCGCGCACCACGCTCTTGCCGGCGGGAACCGCGGCAATGGCGCCAAGCGGCCAACCCACATCGATGGCCTCGGCCGAATGGGCTTCGAGATTCCAGTGCGCCGTGCCCAGCGCCTGCCAGACGCCGTTGAGGTTGGGATGATCGCCCAGGGTGGCCGGGCGGTCAGGCTGCTGCGCCTGTGCGGGAAGCACCAGCGCCAACGTCAACGCGCCGATGAAACGAATCGACATCTATCCACTCCTCTGTTGTATGGTGTTGTTAATTGTTGTTTTACGCATTAACCGAATGGACGCCACGAGCATAGCACGCTCCCTTACAGTGGAAAACCGAGGCACCTTACCGTCAACGACAGCGCAGCCGCGCAAAACCCCAATGCCAATTTGCAAAATAGGCGAAAACCTTGGCATTCCAGAATACCGCTCCTGCATAAAACTTACGGATTGGCGGCCCTCGCCGGTCATTTATCAACCGAAGCATTCGCAATACGGGTTTGCCTGCATGAAATTCCGCGAGCTAATATGGCGGCGTCGCGGAAGGACTACGGACCGCCCGGCATCTGAAACAACAACTTCGTAGAGGTGGCTTGAATGGCAAAGGTGGCTCGCATGGCATACATGGTGCACATGGCATACATGGCAAAAGTGGCGCGTACGATCCGATTGAAACCTGTTCTGGGAAGCCTGGCGCTGGCCATTGCCGCCATCGGGTGCACCAGCGGCGCCGACTGGACCCAACCCATGACGTCCTGGGGCGAACCCGATATTTCCGGCATGTGGCCGATCAATCACCTGATCGGGGTGCCGTTGCAGCGCGATCCCAAGTACGGCGATCGCCTGCACATGACGGATGAGGAATTCGCCGA
Source organism: Hyphomicrobiales bacterium (assembly GCA_035555995.1). GTDB lineage: Bacteria > Pseudomonadota > Gammaproteobacteria > Pseudomonadales > Pseudohongiellaceae > CAILUG01. The sequence goes on from DATMFX010000200.1 coordinate 3,839, forward strand.
AGCGCAGGCCAGCGTCGAGGCGCGCGACAGCCGCTTCCAGGGTGGTCCAATTCCCGTGGCGGATGCCGCCGGCCAGGCGCTCACGCAAACCTCGCTGATCGTCGATCCCGTCGATGGCCGCTTCCCCGAACTCACCCCTTACGGCAAGGAACTGCAGGCGGACATGCGCGATTCCTACCGCCCGGGGCAGACAGTGTTCGACAGCGTGGCGGACTTCAGCCCCTGGGACCGCTGCATCACCCGCGGCATGCCGGTGTCGATGCTGCCGCGCAACTACAACAACGGCATCCGCATCATGCAGTCCCCGGGCTACGTGGTCATCATCGTGGAAATGGCGCACGAAGCGCGCGTGATTCCCACCACCCCCACCCCACCGATCGATGATGCCATCGAGGAATGGATGGGCGAATCGCGCGGCCATTGGGAAGGCAATACGCTGGTGGTGGAAACCACCAACTTCAACGGGCTGGTGGGCAAGACCAGCGGCGGCGTGCCCGGCGCGCCACGCGAACTGCAACCCTCCACGCCGCAGATGCGCATCACCGAGCGCTTCACGCGCACGGGGCCGGATTCGATGGACTTCGAGATGTTGGTGGACGATCCGCAAGTGCTTGCCACGGGGTCCTACACGGTGGCCTACCCGATGCTGCTCGACAACGAGTATGAGATGTACGAATACGCCTGCCACGAAGGCAACACGGCGGTGCGCAACTACATTGAAACCTCGCGCTTCGAACGGGCGCAGTAGTTTTGGGATGGCTTCAGGGCAGTGCGAACGTGAAAAGCGCGCTGCCTGCCGCCACCGCCACGTACTGGCGCCCATTGGCCAGGTAGCTCATGGGGCCGGCGTTCACCTGCCCGCCAAGCGAGGCCTTCCACAGCAAGGCGCCGCTGCGGGCATCCAGGGCCACGAAATAACCGTCCTTGCCGCCGCCGAACACCAGGTTGCCGGCAGTACTCAGCACCCCGCCCCAGGTGATGTTGCCGAGGTTGAATTCCCACGCCGGTTCCAGCGTGGCGGGAGCGTAGGCGCGGATCACGCCGAAGGCTTCGTCATCGTCGTTCAGGAACGGTTCCAGCGCCACGTCGCCCATGGTGGTCTGCCGTGTATTGATGCCCACCGCCTGGGGAAACTGCCCTTCGATCGCCACGATGCCCGAGTGTTCCCAATGCGCCACGTAGAACAAGCCCGTGGCGGGGCTGTAGGCGGGCGGCGCCCAGTTGATGGCGCCATGCACGTGCGGCCGGATCAGCGTGCCACCGGGCGTGGGTACCATGCCGGGCACGCGCTGCGGACGGCCGTTGGCGTCGAAGCCGTCCATCCAGTTCACTTCGACGAACGGTTTGCCCAAGAGGAATTCGCCGCTGAGGCGGTCCAGCACGTACATCAGCCCATTGCGGTTGGCCCACAGGATTACCTTGCGCTCGCGTCCCTGCCACTCGATATCCGCCAATAGCGGTACCTGCGTGGAGTCGTAGTCCATTTCGTCGTGCGGGGTGAACTGGTAGTGCCAGCGCAGCGCGCCGGTGTCGGTGTCGAGCGCGATGACGCTGTCGCTGTACAGGTTGTCGCCAAGGCGCGTGCGGCCATCCCAGTCCGGCGCCGGGTTGCCGGTGCCGAAGTAGATGAGGTTGGCTTCCGCATCGTACGCCCCGGCGTTCCAGACGGCGGCGCCACCGGTTTGCCAGGAATCGCCGGTCCAGGTGTCGTTGCCGGGCTCGCCGGGCGCGGGGATAGTGTAGAAGCGCCAGAGTTCATGGCCGTCAGCAACGTCGAAGGCCGCCACGTAGCCGCGGATGCCAAGATCGCCGCCGGCGGTGCCGATGTAGACCTTGTCCTCCACCACCAGCGGCGGCATGGTGATGGAATACAGCGCCTCGGAATCTGCCACTTCCACGTTCCACAACAGCTGGCCGCTGCGGGCGTCGATTGCCAAGAGGTGCGCATCCACGGTACCCATGAACAGCGTGTTGCCGAGTATGGCCAGCCCCCGGTTGACGCGCCCGCAGCAGGTGCGGGCGGGATCCGGTTCGTGATGATAGGTCCAGAACAGCCGGCCGGTGGCGGCGTCCAGCGCCACCACATCGTTCGGCGCCTGCACCGTGTAAAGCACGCCATCGACCACCAGCGGCGTGGCTTCGAATTTTTCCAGCGAGCGCGCCTGCCACACCCACTGCAGTTCCAGATTGGCCACGTTGCCGGCGTCCACCTGCGTAAGCGGGCTATGGCGCTGGTTGTCCAGGCTGCGCGAATAGCTGAGCCAATCGCCGGGGCGCTCCTCGGGATGCAGCAGGTCGTCGAAATTCACCTGGGCCCAGGCGTTTGCCGCGGCGCCAAGCAATACCGGCAGCAGCAGCGTCTGCCAACGCAATGCGATCGTCATGGCGTATTTCCTCGGAGACTGGCCAGGTAGGCCACCAGATCGGCAACGTCCTGTTCGGAATACTCGGCGGCCTGCAGCGCCGGCATGTCGGGAGCGACGAAGCCGTGTTCGCGCAGCTCTGCCTTGGTAAAGGAGCGCAGGCGCTCGGCGGTGTCGAGCAACTGCACGCTGAAGGCATCGTGGTTGAGCAAACGCCCGCTGACTCGTTCGCCCTGCGCCGTGACCACGCGGTAGAAACGATGGTTGGGCAGCACGCGCGCCGCGGGCGCAAGCAGCGATTCCTGCAGCTCCGCGCTGGTGCGCAGCTGGCCCACGCCGGTCAGTTCCGGCCCAAGCCCCGAGCCGCGCCCCGCCACCCGATGGCACGTGAGGCAGTCGCCGCGTCCCTCGAACAGCACCTGTCCGCGCGTGGGTTCGCCTTGCAGCCCCACTTCCTCACTCAGCGCGAGACTGCGCAGGTAGGCGACGATCTGCCGCGCCTGTTCCTCGCTCATGGTGGGGTTCGGCGGCATGGGCGTATTGGGGATGCCTTGCAGGATGATCGTGCCGAGTTGTTCGTCGCTGTAGGGCTGGCGGAAATTGCCGTGGCCGAGGTCCACGCCCGCCACCAGGTCGCCATCGGGGCCATGGCAGTTGGCGCAGATACGCTGGAACGCCTGCTTGCCGTCCACCACGTCGAAGGCCGTGGCGTGCTGCGCGGCGGCTGGACGCGGCGCGCCAAGCCAGCCCCCGGCAAGCACCAGGCACAGCGCGAGGCGCGGTGTCATGGGGCCAGTTCCAGAATGGCCTGCGCCATGGCGCGGGCATCTGCCGCCGTCAACGTGGGATGCGGCGTCATCGGCACTTCGCCCCAGGCACCGCCGCCACCCGTGCGTATCTTGCCGGCAAGCAGATCGAGGTTGGCGTCATTGAGCGCATAGCGCGCAGCGATGTCACGGTAGGAAGGGCCCACCAGTGGCTCGGCCATCAGGTGGCAGCCGGCGCAGTCCGCC
>DATMFX010000201.1:0-2848 GCA_035555995.1 Hyphomicrobiales bacterium
CGATAAAAGTTGATCAGGTTATCCGCTTTCTTCCTGCCGCTCTTCACTAACTTGGCAGCCATACCTGCGCCAGCTTGTCGGCATAGCGGCGGCCAGTGCTACCGTCAGGGGTGAGCTTCTGCAGTTCCTTATCAAGGAAGGTGGCGCGATGCGACCAGTCGATGGCCCGGTGAATAGCCGGGTACAGCAGTTGCAGGAAGGACTCGAAGAAAACTGCCAGCGCCTCCTTCCAAGGGGAGTCCTGGTCTTCCCTGATCTGGGGCATCCGTGTCTCCCGCTTCGCCCGGCATCATGCCTGCCAGCAGGATAGCAGAGGCTCGCGGGTCTACACGGCTATTTGCGCGTGCTGCCGCGCTGGCACTTCAATTGGAACAACCCAGCACCTGCCGCGCGTAATTGCAGCAGTCGAACAAGCCACCACCGAGGCGGCCAGCCCCCTCGACGCCATCGAAGCGCAGGTCCGGCAATGGCAGATCCACCTGGCGGCACAAGCCTTCGATATCCAGCAGGACCACTTCCGGGTTGTGTTCGCCGATCAATCCCGCGCGCTTGAAGCCGCTCAGCAAGCGCGACAGCGTTTCCGGGGTCACGTTGAGCTGCCGCGCCAGCACGTTCTGGCTCACGGGCAATACCAGCCACGAACGCCGCTGCTGCACATAAAGATCCGTCAGGTACAGAACCAGCCGCTGCGCGGCGTTGCCGGTGGTCAAGAGGTCGATACGATTGAGCGATTGCGAAATGCGCAGCGCCATGCCGCCCAGCATCGCCACGCTGAATTCCGGCAGTTCCCGGCACAAACGCAGCAGGCTGTCGCGCGGCAGGCGGTGGCACACCACCTTGCCCACCGCCTGGGCGGACAGGGGATAGTGGGCGGGGTCGAGAAACATGGCGGTTTCCGCCAGCAGGTCGCCCTCTTCCACGTTGCGAAACACCTTGTGGTCGCCGGCGTAACTGGGGCGATAAAGGGTGATCGAGCCCGATTCGATCATGAAGAAGTGCGTGGCTTTGTCATCCATGCGGAACAGATGCTGCCTCGCTTTCAGTTCCACCTTGTCCGCATCGGCCACCAGCGCACGCAAGGTAATTTCCCCCACCTTGGAAAAAATGGGGGACTGGGCCAGCATGTGGACGAGTGCGGAGGTCTTCATGCGTTGCTTCTGTTGTTTTTGCTGGAAATAGGAAATGCCCGCTTGCCGCATACAGCCAAACAAATTAGACGCGAATGATAATTGTTCTCAATTGTATTTGTATGACTCCCCTGCCGCAAGCTTTTTCAGCAAGCCGTCGCAACGGCGAAACACGGCTGCCTGGCGCGCAACGGTATGCCCGCACGACATGGCAGCGTCGAGAATTGTCATCACCGGCAACAAGATAAAGCGCCGAGGCTGGAAGGGACGTTGATAATTGTCATCGCACCAGCGACGACCCGAAGGGTGGCCGCCATGGACGGCAAGTCCACAAAGAAGAAACGCTGGTGCGGAGGGGATGAACTGCCCCCGGATCGTTCGTGGTGGCGGCTACTTCAGGCCGGTGCAGGCTTTGACCGCATCCTCGTGCAGCGATTCGCTCAACTGGTCCACCACGATGGCCCATTGCGCGTCCGCCTCGATCTGCTCGGTGAGAAATTGCCGCTGGGCGTCGCTCCAGAACGGGGCAGTGAAAATACTCGCCTCGATACCGAGCTGGTGGGTGCGGATGAATTCGGCAATCGAATGCTCGTCCGAATCGAGCCCCAATTGGCGGAACAGGTTGGTCATTCTGGGTATCGTGCTGGTCATGATTCCGGATCGATGCTGGCAGGTGAAGAAGATGGCTGGCGAACAAGGTCCGCGCGGCGTGCCCGTCTAGGGTACCGTTTGCACCAGCATAGTGAAAGCCATCCAGCCCCGGCCATCGCCTGCCGATTCACCTACATCAAGCCGCTGCGGTTAACCCGTCCCCTCCCGCCGATTGATTAGTGTACTTTCGTACAGTAATATGCGCGGCATGGCCCGCCCCAACCGTGATCCTATCCATCTCGCCGCACTCCAGGACTACTACGCCGAGCACCGGCTGATCCCTTCCTATGCGGCGATCAGCGCGTTGCTTGGCTTCCAGGCCAAGACCGCCGCGGCCGCCCTGGTGCGGCGACTGGAACAGGCCGGCTACCTGCGGCGCACGCCGGACCGGCGCATCACCCCCACGCCGCGCTTCTTCGAACGCCCCCGGTCCGTGGGCGCCGTGCGCGCCGGGCTGCCGGAAGCAATCACCGACAGCGCCGCGGACATGGTGAGCCTGGACACGCTGCTCGTGCACAAGCCCTCGCTGACATTCTTCATGCCCATCAAGGGCGATTCGATGATCGACGTGGGTCTGCTGGAAGGTGACACCGCAATCTGCGAACGCCGGCAGCGCGCCAGGGTGGGCGACATCGTGGTGGCCTGGATCGGCGGCGAAGCCACCATCAAGACCCTGGCCAGGGAACAGGGCCGTTACGTCCTCACACCCGAGAACCAGGCCAAGGCCTATCCCGTGCTGCGCCCCGACCCTTTGGAACTGCTTGCCGTGGTAACAGGAAGTTTCCGCTCCTATCGGCAGTAACGCGCCATGCCACAAAGCAACCGGCAACAGGCCCTCGAAAGCGTGCTGCGCAATGCCTCGGTGTGGCGTGCGGAGCAGGTGGCGCGCGACGCGCCCGCGGGTATTTCCACCACCCATTCCGCGCTCGACCAGGCGCTGCCGGATGCCGGCTGGCCGCTTGGCGCCCTGACCGAGCTGCTGTGTGAGCAAACGGGTATCGGCGAACTCTTCCTGCTGCTGCCCGCGCTGCGTGCACTCTGCGCGGACGGGCGCGGCATTGCCTTGATTG
>DATMFX010000202.1:0-3422 GCA_035555995.1 Hyphomicrobiales bacterium
TCCGCCAGCGCCTGCTGGCATTGGCCGCTCGCGGGCACCGGCGGGTTCACGCCGCCCGGCCGGAAGCCTTCGGAATAGATGGCATAGGCCATGTTCGTATCCGAGATTTCATAGGACAAGGCCACCTTCGGCGTGAAGTTCGTCTCGTGCGAACTCAGATTCGTGTACTGGATGCCGCAATTGGACGAGTCGGGACAGCCCGCGAGATCCGTGGGGAACAGGGTGTTGAGCACCGCCGGGTTGGTCAGGTCCACCACCGGATTGGTGCGCGAGTTGGGTTGGGTGGGATCCTGCGACACCGCCTGCACCGCCGCCGCATCGGGCATGAAGCCATCGTCTTCCAGGCCGGCCACCGTGATCCTTGGCGGAAAGCCCGCCACCAGGGCGCCATAATTCTGCTGGAAGTCCTGTGAATAATCGTTGAAGCGCGCACCGACGGTAAGCGTCAACCTGTCGGTGATGTCGTAGTTGCCCTCGGCGAACACCGCCCAGGTTTTTTCGTCCAGCCATACTTCGCGGTCGGACACGTCCTGCTGCCAGGTATCGAAGGCGCCGACGCCCGCCGGCGAGTTGATGCCCCACTGCGGCAGGAAATACCCGCCGCCGCGCCACACCCCGGAAATGCCGCCCAGGTGCCGGGCCACCGCATCCTCGTTGCTCGTCTCGCGGCCATGCATGTGAATCTCGGAATCGCTGAAGTAGGCACCGCCAACCCAGGACAAACGCCCACCGGGATTGGAGGTGAAACGCAGCTCCTCGCTCGTGGCCTTGCGCTCGTTTTCGTAGTTGTACCAGTCCGCGTATTGCGGGAAGCCCGGCACGTAGCGCGTTCCCCGGTAACAGCCTTCCGGATCGCCGGGGTTCAAGCCCGGGCGCGCCTGGTTGAGGCCTTCGATGCAGTTGGTCGTTCCCCAGATGTAGGCGCCGAGGTTACGGGTGCCGCCACCCGTGCCGCCGGAGTAGGTGTGGCCGCGGGTAACGTCATCGATGTAGCTGGTGATCGATTTGACGGAGAAGGCATCGAAATACTTTTCCACCACCAGGGAAGGCAGCAACAAGCGGGAAGTGCGCGGGGAATCGATGTACATCACGTCGCCCGGCGCCGTCGACCGGTAGAAACCATTGCCGTTCGAATCGAAGTTGTACCAGGGCATGGCGTTCTGGGTGTGGGCCGGCACCTCCTGATCGGGGGCGGCGTAGTAGTAGGTAACCGGATTGCCGGCGGGGTCCACATAGCCCAGCTGGCCTATCCGGGGCGCGTAGTTGCCATTGGCGGTAGGCCGGTTGCTGGTGGTAAAACCCACCACCGGCTGGGAGTTCGGCCCATATTTGGAATAATCGATCCCCGTGGGATTGGTGACGGGGTCGTAGACATTGGGAATGCCGTTGCGGAACACCGAACCCGACCAGGTGATCTGCTCCGACGGCCCCCAGGCGCCGGCGTCATCGTTGGAATGATCGCGGCCCCAGTAGATGGCCGGCATGATGGACAGCGTATCGGTGGCCTGCCACAGCACCGCGGCTCGCGTGTAGCGCGATTCGCTCCAGTTGTTGTCCTCGGAAAAGGTCAGTCCGTCGTAGACGGATTTGGAATCGATCCAGCCGCCCTGGCGGCGGAAACTGCCGCTGACGCGAAAACCGAGCACGTCCTCGATGAGCGGGCCGCCAAGCGCCATGCCCGCTTCGCGCGAAGGCGCGCCATCCTCGGTCACGGAGCCGTCGAGCCTGGCCCGGCCGGAATATTCGGTCAAACTCGGCGTGGGCGTGATGAAGCGGATGGTGCCGCCTTCCGAGGAATCGCCGTACAACGTGCCCTGCGGGCCGCGCAGCACTTCCACGCGCTCGACGTCGTACAGGTTCGGGAAGGGCGCGCCGTTGCCGGTCTGCAAGCCGTTGATCATGCGCCGCTGCAATGCGGTGTCGTCCAGATAGAAGCCGGTGGTTTCCGAGCCCACGGAGCTGCCGCCGATGCCGCGAATGGTGAAGCTCGGCTTGCGGTCGCCGCCGCTTTCGCTGAATTGGATACCGGGCACGAGGCGCGCGAGATCATCGCCCACCCGGATGTTCTGGTTGGTCAGGCTGTCCTGGCTGAGCGCGCTGACCGACATTGCCACGCGGTTGACGGAGGCCGCCTGGCGCGTTGCCGTTACCGTAATTTCCTCGAGCTGGCTGCCCTGCGGCCCCGTGTTCTGTTCCTGCGCGCTGGCCACCCCACTGCCATTGGACACCACTGCCGCGATGGCAGCCGCCAGAAGTCCGCGTTTCCCCTTTGCTAAAGCCATACATGCTTCCTCATCGTTGTTGTCACACCCGTTTGCGGCGGTCGTGCTGCTCACCACCAGTTGTCTGGGTTCATCGTTGATACTGACTGCTACCTGCGTCCCCTCGAGCAGGATTTGCAAAGCCTCGTCGAGCGGGAACTCGCCGAGGAGAGGATTGGCGGCGACGTCGTTGAAGGCGTCGCTGGGAAGCAGGACGGGAATCTCGGCCTGCTGGGCAAATTCGAGGATCGCACTGCCCACCGATTGCCGGGGAATGTCGAAGTGGATCCTGGTTTCGGCGGCCAGGACGCCACGCGGCCCCGCCATCATGGCGGCAACCGCCATGACCACTCTGCAGGCCGTGTTGATCAACGCCAATTTCTTACCGAAATTTCCACGCGCCCCCGGCTCACCGACATACAGTGCTAACGAACCCACCATCCCCTTGCCATAAGATTTTTCGATTTTTTTGATTTCATCCCCGCCATCCGGCACGGGGCTTCCCCTCTTTGGCTTGCGTCGCGCTAACGTCCGGCGCTCAAGCGCACATGATTCTCACCAACCCGTTCCACCTCGATATGAAAGTTGTTGTGCAGCGCGATCAGCATCCCTTCGACGTCGCCGGCACGGTAATAACCGCGTACCCGGGTATCGCGTACCGAGTCGTCGATGTCGATGCGCATCGGCGCGTAGCGGCTTACCGTCAACAGCACCTGGTCCAGCGGCTCGTCCTGGAACAGCAGCATGCCGTGGCGCCAGGACAGCAGCACGTCGATCTCCTCGCTTTGCAACTGCTTGCGCTCGATCGAGTCGGCGCGATCGTCGACCGCGGCGTATTCGCCCGCCACCAGCGGAATCACGTCGCTCTGCGCCATTACCCCCCGTGCCGGCGCCGGGGTGGCGGCTTCTTCATCGATTACCGGCTGCTCGCGCTTGAGATTCACGCTGCCCTCGGTAACCGTGACCTCAACGCGCTGCTCTTCCAGATGCTGCACCGCGAACGCCGTGCCCACCGCCTCGATCACCCGGCTGCCGGCATGGACGCGAAACGGCAGATCGGGATTCTTCCGCACCTCGAAATGCCCTTCGCCACGGGTCAGGTACACGTTGCGGGCGGTGTCGGAGAACGCGATTTCGATGCGGGTATTGGTGTTGAGAATC
>DATMFX010000203.1:0-2708 GCA_035555995.1 Hyphomicrobiales bacterium
CACCGGCAAGAAGCAGGAGCGCCACGGTGCCGATGACAGGGGATAGGGTAAGAGCCATGCGCGGCGAGGCGTGGTAATCAGGCCTGCCGTCCAATGACCAGTTCATCGCCACGCGCTCGCAGTTCTCGAAGCGAGGGGCGAAATGGCGCGATACCAGCCAAAGCAGCGCCGAAAACAAGGCCGCGAGCGCGAAGGCGAGGATTGCCATCCCGACCTCGCGCCCTGCGCCCGGTTTAAGCCGCTTCTTCTTTCTTCTTGCCTTCGCTGGAGACGACGCGGATCGGTTCCTTGCGGCCTTCGACCACGTCCTTGTCCACCACCACCTCGCTCACGTCGTCCATGCTGGGCAGGTCGAACATGGTGTCGAGCAGGATCGCTTCCACGATCGAGCGCAGGCCGCGTGCGCCGGTCTTGCGCTTGATGGCCTTCTTGGCGATCGCCTGGAGGGCGTCGTCGGTGAAGGTCAGTTCCACATCCTCCAGCTCGAACAGCTTGTGGTACTGCTTGACCAGCGCGTTCTTCGGTTCCTTGAGGATCTGCACCAGCGCGGCCACGTCGAGATCGTGCAGCGTGGCGATCACCGGCAGGCGGCCGACGAATTCGGGGATCAGCCCGAACTTGAGCAGATCTTCCGGCTCACACTTTTCGAGCATTTCGCCCACGCGGGCCTGTTCCGGATCGGCGATATGCGCGCCGAAGCCGATCGAGCGCTTCTGCAGGCGGTCGCCGATGATCTTTTCCAGCCCCGCGAACGCGCCGCCGCAGATGAACAGGATGTTGGTCGTGTCCACTTGCAGGAATTCCTGCTGCGGATGCTTGCGCCCGCCCTGCGGCGGAACGCTGGCGGTGGTGCCTTCCATCAGCTTGAGCAGCGCCTGCTGCACGCCTTCGCCCGAAACATCGCGGGTGATGGAGGGGTTTTCCGCCTTGCGGGTGATCTTGTCGATCTCGTCGATGTAGACGATGCCGTGCTGCGCCTTCTCGACGTTGTAGTCGCTGGCCTGGAGCAGCTTGAGGATGATGTTCTCCACATCCTCGCCCACATAGCCGGCTTCCGTCAGCGTGGTGGCATCGGCCATGGTGAAAGGCACGTCGAAGGTGCGCGCCAGCGTCTGCGCCAGCAGCGTCTTGCCGCTGCCGGTGGGGCCGACGAGCAGGATGTTGGACTTGGCCAGTTCCACATCGCCGGCCTTGCCGCTGTGCTTCAGCCGCTTGTAGTGATTGTGCACCGCGACCGAGAGCACGCGCTTGGCGCGATCCTGCCCGATGACATAATCGTTGAGCGTTTCGCAGATCTGGTGCGGCGTGGCGATTTCGCCGTCTTTCTTGCCGGCAATCCCGCCCTTGGTTTCCTCGCGGATGATGTCGTTGCACAGCTCCACGCATTCATCGCAGATGAACACGGTGGGGCCGGCAATCAGCTTGCGCACTTCGTGCTGCGACTTGCCGCAGAAGCTGCAGTAGAGAGTGCTCTTGCTGTCGGAACCGCTCAGTTTCGTCATATTCTCGTCCATGTCCCCGGCACGGACCGGAATTGGGCCGCGACGGGATTCGCCCCCGGGAATGTAAACCCGAAGGTGTCAATATCAATCGCAACAACCCTAAAACCCACGGCTTGCTCCAGCCTGAAGGGGCAAGGTTGCCAAATTGCTACAATTCGGTGGCAAAAGGTTTCGCCCCGATCGCGGCGCGCGGGGATTATTCCGGCGCCCCGCCGCTGCCGCTGGCATTGGCCGCTTCCTCGTCCTTCGGGCGATGGGCGAAGACCTTGTCCACGATGCCGAAGGCAAGCGCCTCTTCGGCTTCCAGAAAGGTGTCGCGATCCATCGCCTTCTCGATCTCGGTCAGCGTCTTGCCGGTATATTTAGCGTAGAGATCGTTCATCCGCTTGCGGATGCGCAGGATTTCCTTGGCCTGGATCTCGATGTCGGAGGCCATGCCGCGCGCGCCGCCGGACGGCTGGTGGACCATGATCCGCGCATTGGGCAGGGCCACGCGCATCCCTGGCTCACCCGCGGCAAGCAGGAAGCTGCCCATCGACGCCGCCTGGCCGATGCACACGGTGCGGACCTTGGGCTTGATGTACTGCATGGTGTCGTGGATCGCCATGCCGGCCGTCACCACGCCGCCCGGCGAATTGATGTACATCGAGATGTCCTGGCTGTTCTCGCTTTCGAGGAACAGCAGCTGGGCCACGATCAGGCTGGCCATCGTGTCTTCCACCTGGCCGGTCACGAACACGATTCGTTCGCGCAGCAGGCGGCTGAAGATGTCGAAGCTGCGCTCGCCCCGGCTGGTGCTTTCGACCACCACCGGGACGAGAGCGCCGGTGACGGGATCGGTGTGAAATTTCCCCTGGGCGCCGGAATCGCCGAACAGATCGATCATGAAAGTCCTCTCGTCAGAATGCCGCGCCTATGTCGCGTGTCGCCCGCGGTTGTTCAAGAGCGATCCTTGCCGGTGTCTCATCGGGGGCAGCCCGACGAAATTAGCAATCGAGGCAAAGCCGCAAGACGCGTATTGCATTCGACAGGCGGGATCGGCGGTTGATCGAAGCGCTCGCGCCGCACCGTTTTGAGCATGCAAGTCAAACCTGACCGGCGGGCAGGGCATCTTCGATCGCACGGTCTATGCCGGCCTGCGCGACCGTTCCCCCGATCGAGTTCATCGAACGCCGCCGGCTCAATATCTCAACAATCTATCGCCTG
>DATMFX010000204.1:0-3986 GCA_035555995.1 Hyphomicrobiales bacterium
CTCGGCAAGGCGTGCGATCAGCGGCCCGGCGCGGTCGCCTACGCCGAGTTGCGCGGCGCGGTACTCCAGAAGCTGCCGGGCCGTCATACCGGCGGTTTCCGCCTGCTCGCGCAAGCCCGCGATGAACCGGTCGCCCTGCGCCGCTGCTTGGGCACTTGACCGTGCCAGCGCGGCCTCGGAGGCGTCCAGACGCTTCACCGCGGCGCCATACTGCTCCGCGGTAATTCGGCCCTGGCTCCAAAGGGAGACCAGCTTGTCGGTCTGGGCTTGGATCGCAGACTGAGAACCAGCGCCGCGCTCGATGGCAGCAAGCGCCGCGTTCACCTCGTTGATGTCCCGCGTCAGTTCCTGGAAGCCGCGATTCTGCCCTGCGAGGACGCCCGGCCCCTGACCACGAGCGCCGCCGGAGGAAGCGGCCGACAGTTCCCGCTCCGCGACGGCCGCTGCTCGGGCTTGTTCGACCTGGCGCTGCAAGGCGGCAGCACGCTCCACGGCTGCCTGACCGATGTCCCGATAGCGTGCTGCCGTCTGCGCCTCAGACTGGGCGGCCTGGGCACCAGCAGCCGTTACCGCGCGCTGGCCGGCACTCAGCCCGCCCATAGCCGCTTCCGCCTCGCGGATTTTTGCCACCAGCGGCTCGTACACGTCGCGCGGCAGTCCGGCCGCCTGCGCGCGATACTCGGCCACTTCAGAGCGCGAACGGCCCAGGGTGTTTGCCAGGCGCTCAAGCGACTGCCGGGCGCGCTGCTGCGAGGAGGTCAGCTTCTGCGCGGCCCCCTCCGCCGCGGAGCCGATGCCCTGGAGGCTGCCCGACGCCTTGACGGCGGCAGCGGCGGCGACAGAGGCCATGCCGTTGACCTCACGGCCTACCTCCTGCACGGCGGTCTTGACGCCACTATTGTCCGCGCCGAACTCCAGTGTGGCTTTGCCTACAACGTCTGACATGTCAATCCTTGTGCATTTCTTCCAGGGCGGCGCGCTCCATAACGCGCACCGAATCCCACACCCCAGACCATTCGGCCCGCTTGACGCCCATGAACCTCAGCACCGTCGGCAGCGCGCAGTAGTCCAGGCCCGTGGCACCGCCGACGCCAACGCGCCACTGCGTGTCCATGGCGCAAAACACGTCGAACGGAAGTGTGTTTTCGGGCAACAGCGCCACCGGCGGCGGCGCTATGTCGTGGAGCGTCAGCCCCAGCCAGGTGTATTCATCGGCGGGCGGCGGCCGCCAGTACCGCCGCCGAGCCGCCGCGATCAGTTTCCCCGTCGCACCTCGGTGAGTTCGGCCAAGAACTTGTCCACGATGGCGGTGACCGCCGGCGCGTGGTAGTTGTTGACCAGCTTTGCCAAAGCATCCACGGAGAACTCCGCGTTCACGCCCTCCCAGCCGTCGACAATGCCGGCCAGCCATTCGGCGTCGCTCTTTGCCTCCTTGGAGCCAGCGAGCCAGGCGTTGAGCTGCTCGCCGGTCATGTGGCGAAACACCAGGCGCAGCGGCGCCGGTTCCATGCCGGGCCGCGGAATGTCCACGACGGCAGGGAAAGTTGCCGGCGCGTCCAGGGAGAAAACCTGTTCTTCGATCTTCTTCGACATGAGGGATCCTTACGCCGCGTAGCGGGTCGGTGCACCAGTCAGCGACAGGGTGACCTGCAGCGTCATAGCTTCGTTCTTGGTGGTGGTGGGCATCTCGCTGAACGAGACATAGGCGCGGAAGTAGATGACCGAGCCGTTGGGCAGTTGGAAGCGGATCGCGCGCGGTTCGCGGTCATCGTTGGCGGCCTTCAGCACCGCGTAGTGCGGCAGCGTGTCGTCGTCGGCAATCGTGAGGGTGATCGACCGCGCGCTGCGCGTAGTCGGGATCTGTCGCTCGTCGCCGGTGTCTTCCAGGAAGGAGTAGCTGTAGAACTGCTGCTCGCCGCCCTGGCTCGCCGATTCCATGATCTGCGAGATCTGCGTCCAGTCGGTGATACGACGCACGCTGCCGCCACCAGTGCCCGCGGGGTAACGCTTGAGGTCCGTGGTATCGATGTCCTCCAGCTCGAGGCTGTCAGTCGTCACGGCATCCGCGCGAGCGATACGGCCATCGAGCGCCGTCCAGCCGGACACCATTTCCACGATATCGCCATCAGCCGCGCCATGCCCTGCCGCCGTGGCGACCGCCGGCAGGGCATTGGTCACAGCGGTCACGACCGCAGCCGCGGCATAGGTCTTCGCAACCGAGAAGATTGCGCCGTTCGGAAGTTTCACGCCCATTTGGGCCTCCTAAAAAAGTAAAGCCGCCCGGAGGCGGCTGTGTTGAAAGCCCAGGGCGGGCTAGTCTTTGAACCAGATTGAGAAGGTTTGCTTTCGCGCGTACAGCTTGGTGTCGGGCTCATGATCCGAGACCGCGCCTCCCTCAGTGGTGGCGCGTAGCGCGGGGCTGAGGCGCAGTGCGTCTTCAGCTTGGCGGATGATTCGGGCCGCGTCCTGGTCCAGCAGCGCCCATACGTCGACCTGCAACCGACCGTTGCGCAGGTCCGGAACACCCTCCAAGAAGTTGAGCGGCTTGCCGCCGACCCAGTGATAGGTGATACGCGGCTGACCGGCGCCGTCCGGCGCAACGCCGGGATAGACCTCGTCCGAAACCAGCGGGCCGAGGACTGCGCGGATATCGTCTTCAACCATTCGAAAGCTCCACAACGATTTCCGCGATCAGGACTCGGGAACGGTCTCTTGAGGCGTCTATAGCCTTCTCGTAGAAGTCGAACGCTGGCCGTATGAACGACTTTGGGCCGTGGCGACTGTTTCCGTACTCCATCCAGTGGCCGTGGGGCGCTTTGGTGTGGTTCCAACTGATTTGGTAGATCTTGAAGTCGTCGGTCGATTGGTCTTCTGAAAAGACGTGGTAAATCGCCGCACGAAGTTGGCCAGGCTTGATGCCTTGTTTCGCTGGCCCCCTGTACTCCGGGGCAAGCTCCCGCGCCCGATCGTAAAAGACCAAAGCGCCAGCCCGCGCCGCCGGCCGCACCACACGCTGCTCGACCGCCTCAACGAATCGGGTCAGGCTCGCCACCGGGTCGCCGTCCATCTCGAAAGTGAGTTTCATGGCATAGCCCCGGGTACGGATTGGCAGACCAAATCGACATATTCGCGACGATCCAGATCGGGTATTACGGCCTTGATGTCGAACACCGCGCCCCCGTACACAACCCGCATCGAGTCTGAAATGTCGGTGCGGTACCGGATACGCACGCTCGCCTTGAGCAGGGAAACATCGGCGTCAGCCTTGATCGCACCCAGCCCAGTCGGACGGCGAAAGTTCGCCCACACCGTGTCGTGGTCCACCCACTGCCCGACGACTTGACCGCCCCCAGCGCGAACGCGCTCCTGCCGCTGGATGGTCACGCGGCAATTCAAGCTTCCTGCTCGCAACATGGCGCCCCCCTAGAATTGCTTGCGATACCAGAGCAGGCGCTCAACACCCAGGGCGACGTCATTGGACACCGCGCCGACAACCGCAGCCTCGCGGTTGCTGTACCAATGACCCACCAGCAGCTTGACTGCCTGCTCCACGTCCTTCGTCAGCGCCATCTCCCCGGCGTTGGCCGGGGCGTCCACGATCTTTCGGTCACAATGCTGCTCCACGTGGGCCAGCGCGCTGGCGATGTAGTCCTGGATCAGCGCGTCCTCGGTCGTATCGGACAGATTCAAGCGAAGGTGTTGCTTCACCAGGCCCAGGTCCATCACTGCGCCCCCGCTTCGTCCAGCAGCGCTGCGAGTGCAGCTTTGTCAGCGCCTTCGGGAATGGCGACCTCTTTCTCGGCGAGGGCCTTTTTCAACTGAGCGACGTTGAGGCCGTGGGAAGGCCGCTTGCCGCCGCCCTCGCCACCGTCCTCGATCTCCGCCACCAACCCTTTGCCGATCAGCGAATGGCCGTACTCAGGATCGACTTCGGAAAACGTGTCTCCCGCTCGCACGCGACCGGTACCCGCACCCAGCTTTGCCGT
>DATMFX010000205.1:0-9364 GCA_035555995.1 Hyphomicrobiales bacterium
ACACGCCGATGGCGCTGCTGGAAATCTTCGTCTTGATGGCGCAGCACCGCGAAATCGACACCATCCGCGCCTCCACCATTCGCCTGCTCCGCAACAGCCTGCGCCTGATCGACGACAAGTATCGCCGCGACGTGCGCAACACCTCCATGTTCATGGAACTGCTGCGCTCGCCGCACCACATGGTGGGCATGCTGCGCAAGATGAAGCACTACGGCATCCTATCCGCCTACCTGCCGGAATTCGGGCGCGTGGTGGGCCAGATGCAGCACGACCTGTTCCATATCTACACCGTGGACGACCACACCTTGCAGGTGATGGAAAACATGCGCCGTTTCCGCCATCCGGAAGCCGCGGAGAAATTTCCGATCGTGGCGCAGGTGATCCACCAGATTCCCAAGGTGGAACTGCTCTACATTTCGGGCCTCTACCACGACATCGCCAAGGGCCGCGGCGGCGACCATTCCCTGCTCGGCATTCGCGACGCGCAGCAGTTCTGCAAGCGCCACCACCTCGGCAAATGGGACACCATGCTGGTGGGCTGGCTGGTGGAACACCACCTGATGATGTCCGGCACCGCCCAGCGCGAGGATATCCACGATCCCGAAGTCATCAAGGCCTTTGCGCTGAAGGTGGGCGACCAGGTTCGCCTCGACTATCTGTTCCTGCTTACCGTGGCCGACATCAATGGCACCAACCCCAGCCTGTGGAACACCTGGCGCGCCTCGCTATTGCGCAAGCTCTACCTGTCGACCAAACGTGCCCTGACGCAGGGGCTGGAAATCACCGTGGGCAAGGAAACCCGCATCCAGGAAACGCAGGATCAGGCGCTGGCGCTGCTCAAGGACGCCGGCATTTCCCGCAAGCAGGCGCTGGAACTGTGGCAGGGCGCCGCCGACGATTATTTTCTGCGCGAAAGCCCCGAGGACCTGCTGTGGCAAACCGAAGCGGTGGCGCGGCACGGCACGCAGGAACCCTTGATCATCATCCGCAATACCAACGAGCAGCGTCAGGAAGGCGCCACCCAGCTCTTCATCCGCGCGCCGCACACCGCCATCCTGTTCGCCAACCTCAGCACCGCCTGCGAACGGCTCAACCTCACCATCGTCGACGCCCGGCTCTATCCGCTTGCCGCTCGGCAGTGCTACATCACTTTCATGGTGCTGGAGGCCGACGGCACGCCCCTGGTGCTGAGCAAGCCGCGCCAGAGCGAAATCAAGAGCATGCTGCAATGCTACGTAGTGGCCACCCAGGCCCTGCCGGGCAGCCGCCGCAGTCCGCCCACCCGCAAGCAGCGGCACTTCACCCGCGACAGCGTCACCACGCTGACCAACATCGAGAGCAAGCCCTACAGCATTCTCGAGGTGCGCTCGCTGGACCGCCCGGGGCTGCTGGCGGTGATCGGCCATATTTTCGTGGAGCTGCACATCAACATGCACAACGCCAAGATCACCACGCTGGGCGAGAACGTCGAGGACGTGTTTCTCATCACCGACGAACACAACCGCCCCTTGCGCGACCCGGCCATGATCGACCTGCTGCAGACCCGCATCCGCGAGCGCCTCGACGCCGAACTGCGCCATTGAGGCAGGTTGCTGCATCACCGGCGGGTTGCTGCAATCACCGCGCATCCGCGCCACAATGGCGCCCCACGCTTTGCCACACACCCTGGAGTTTCCATGCCCCTGACCCTTTACGGCATTCCCAACTGCGACACGGTCAAGAAAGCCAGAACCTGGCTCGAAGCCAAAGGCACCGCCTACACGTTCCACGATTACAAGAAAGCCGGCATCGATGCCGCCTCGCTCAAACGCTGGATGGGCGTGGTGGGCAAGGACACCCTGCTCAACACCCACGGCACCACCTGGCGCAAGCTGGATGAAGCCGAACGCAGCAATCTCAGCGACGCACGCGCCATCGCCCTGATGCAGGCGCATCCCAGCGTAATCAAGCGCCCGGTGCTTGAAGGCAAGGACATTCTGCTGGTGGGTTTCAACGCGGAGCAGTGGGAAAGCTTGTTATAATTCGCCGTTTTTCACGCAACAGGAATCAATGGCAATGTTCAGTCTGGCACTCGGCATCGGCACCAAGAACGCTGCGGGACAGTGGCTCGAAGTCTACTATCCGCGCCCGCTTCTCAATCCCGCCCAGGCATTGGTCCAGGCACTGGACTCCGTGCTTGGCAGCGGCACCGGCAATCGCTGCCTCGAACCCGACCAGGCCCAACTGCAGGCGCTGGGCCAAGCCTGCGCTGCCATCGACACTGAGTTTGCCGAGCTGTGCGCCACGCTGGCCAATAGCGTCAAACCCGTCGTGCTCACCCTGCTCGAAAGCGACACCGCGCCGGCCTTCGTTCCCGAGGTGTACCTGAAGCTGCACCTGCTTTCGCACCGCCTGGTGCGTCCGCACGGCCTCGATCTCGACGGCATGTTCGGCCTGTTGCCGAACGTGGCCTGGACCAGCGCTGGCGCCGTGGCGCTTGCGGAACTGCCCGCCGCCCAGCTCAAGGCGCGCCTGGCCGGCCAGACGCTCGAAGTCACCTCCGTCGATAAGTTCCCGCGCATGACCGACTACGTGGTGCCCAGCGGCGTGCGCATTGCCGACACCGCGCGCGTGCGTCTTGGCGCCTATCTCGGCGAAGGCACCACCATCATGCATGAAGGCTTCGTCAACTTTAACGCCGGCACCGAAGGCCCGGCGATGATCGAAGGCCGCATTTCCGCCGGCGTATTCGTGGGCGCCAGCAGCGATCTGGGCGGCGGCTGCAGCATTCTCGGCACGCTCTCGGGCGGCAACAAGACCGTGATCAGCGTGGGCAAGAACTGCCTGATCGGCGCCAATGCCGGGCTTGGCATTCCGCTTGGCGACCGCTGCACCATCGAAGCCGGACTGTACCTCACCGCCGGTACCAAGGTGAGCATGCTCGACAAGGACGGCAAGGAAGTGCGCGTGTGCAAGGCGCTTGCGCTGGCGGGCGTGCACGACCTGCTGTTCCGCCGCAATTCGCAAAGCGGACGGGTGGAATGTTTGACCAACAAAAGCGAAATCGAGCTCAATACCGAACTGCACAGCCACAACTGACCGCCCATGCCCCTGAACACACTCGACCTCTGCCGCGAACTGATCCGCCGCGATTCGATCAGCCCTGCCGACCAGGGCTGCCAGGCGCTGCTGCGCGATGAACTGGAAGCACTTGGCTTCACCGTGGAAAACATGCCGTTCGGCGACGTGAGCAATCTGTGGGCGCGCCGTGGCAATGAAGGCCCCCTGTTCTGCTTCGCCGGACACACCGACGTGGTGCCCGCCGGCGATCCCGCGCAATGGCGCCATCCGCCGTTCGAACCCACGCTGGAAGACGGCAAGCTCTACGGACGCGGCGCCGCGGACATGAAAGGCTCGCTGGCCGCCATGATCAGTGCCGCGCGCCGCTTCGTCACGGCGCATCCCGATCACGCGGGCTCCATCGCCTTTCTCATCACCAGCGACGAGGAAAGCGTGGCCCTCGACGGCACCCGCCGGGTGATCGAGGTGCTGCAGGCGCGCGGTGAAACGATCGACTGGTGCGTGGTGGGCGAACCTTCCAGCACCGAAAAAACTGGCGATGTGGTACGCAACGGCCGCCGCGGCTCACTCAACGGCACCCTGAAAGTGCGTGGGCAACTTGGCCACGTGGCCTACCCGCACCTGGCCACCAATCCCATCCATGCCTTTTTGCCCGCGCTGGCGGAACTGGCGGCCGAGGTGTGGGACCAAGGCAACGCCTACTTTCCCGCCACCACGTTCCAGATCTCCAACATCCATGCCGGCACTGGCGCCAACAACGTGATTCCCGGCAGCATGGATGTGCTGTTCAACTTTCGTTTTTCCACCGAAGTAACCGCCGCGCAGTTGCGCGAACGCACCGAAGCGATCTTTGCCCGGCACCATCGCGACTATGAATTGCTGTGGCAGCTTTCGGGAGAACCTTTCCTGACCCAGCCCGGCGCCTTACTCGACGCGGTGCAGGCCAGCGTGCAGGAAGTGATGGGATTCGCGCCCACGCTCTCCACCGGCGGCGGCACCAGCGACGGCCGCTTCATCGCGCCCACCGGCGCGCAGGTGGTGGAACTCGGCCCCGTCAACGCCACCATCCACAAAGTGGATGAACACGTGGCCGTGGAAGAACTGGAACGGCTGGAAGCGCTGTATCAGGCAGTGCTGGAAAAACTGCTCCTGACGTAAATGGCAAAGTGAGCGGCCTTGCCCGTTATGCAGAAATCAGGTGAGAAATCGGCGATATCTGGCTGATCCGGCGGACGTTTCACCACCACCCGACGTTTGGCGACAGCAAGCGCCAATGCCAATAATTCCGCCAGATCGGCATCCGCCCCAAGCACCTCCTGCAGCACGCCGATATCCTTTTTGACCCGCGCACTCTTGCGGCGCGGCGGGAACATCGGGTCCAGATAGATCACGTCCGGCGGTTCCGCCGGCGCGGTTTGCACCGCGTGCAGCACTTGCCGCGCATCGCCCGCCACCAGCTTCATCCGTTCCAATGCTGTGCTTACCAAGGGCTCGTCGCTGGCGCGCGCACGGCGCAGGCCGTCCTCCAGCAGCGCATGTACCCATGGCGACCGTTCTACCAGCGTCACCCGGCAGCCCAGATGGGCAAGCACCAGTGCATCGCGGCCAAGTCCCGCAGTGGCATCGAGCACGTGGATCGGATCGCGCGTCTTGTCGAGCCCTACGGCCTTGCCGATGCCTTGGCGGCGACCGCTGGTGCGCAGGCGATACAGCAAGGTCGGATCACAGAAATCGACGCGCGTGGCCTGCGCCGGCGGCACGCCGATCGGACCGAGCGCCAGGCCCTGGCGGGTGCGCCAGAACACATGGGTGGTGGATGCCGGGCAGTGCGCGGGATCCGTAACCCTTGCCAACCGTTCGATCGCGGCAGGAAGCGGCGGTTCACTGCCGGGGTCGAGATCGCAAAAACAAAGGCTTGAAAGCGTGAGTTCCGGCACAGCACCTACTTCATTAATTACTTTAATTTATATATTCAATTGTTTGATTTTATTTATTAAAAATATTCAAATCGCTTCCCCTCTGACCAGCCAGGCCATGGCACCAAGCGCCACACCGTCCGCCGTCAGATGCGGTTCCAGCGTAGCCATATAGTCGTCGCGCACGGTCTGTTGCACTGCCTGCGGTTGGGCCTTCAGCACCTCCGCACCGGAAAAGGATTGCAGGGCAAAGTCGGCCGCCTGCGCCACGTCAAAGCCGCCACCGCCCACCAGCGTGCTGCCCTCCCAGGGCTGCAATTGCAGATTGCCGAAGCCGGCGCCCTGCAACAGCGATTGCAACCGCACGGTATCGGCAAACGCAAACGGCCCCGGCGCCAATGGATCGGGCGCGGGCAAATCGAGATGGCGGCGAATGATGCCACCAAGCAGCGAGGCCCAGGGATTCTGCTGCGGGCTGCCCCAACAGCAGAACACGATACGCCCGCCAGAACGCAGCTGCGCCCGCAAATTACACAGCGCCCCCGCCGGGTCCTGGAAGAACATCAGGCCAAAGCGCGAGAATAAACAATCGTAGCCACCCGGCTGCAGCGTCACGGTGGCGGCGTCCGCCAGCAGAAAACGCAGGTTGCGGAACTCATGCTCCGCCGCGCGCGCCCGCGCCGTCTCGATCAGCGGTGGAGCAATGTCGATGCCAAGCACTTCTCCACCATCCCCTACCCGCTCCGCCAGCGCCAGACTGGTCAGCCCGCCGCCGCACCCGACGTCCAGCACACGCTCACCCGTCTGCACCGCGGCAAGCGCCAGCGTGGCGTCGCCGATCGGCGCAATGGTGCGTTCCAACGGATCCAGATTGGCACGCCAGCGCCGCCCCGCCTGGTGCGCCCAATCCAGCGCGTTCTTGGCCGTATTCACACGATTCTCCACAACAAAAACCACAACATGCCATAAGGGCTGGGATATGCGCCAGGGTGGGTTTGGTTGTGGGCGGCTTTTTGTATTTGGCCCGCTTTGGGGTCTGTTGCAGTCGCTTGGCCGGATAGGCCTTCGGGGGTACGCTGCAAGCACATCCCTGTGGCGCTCGGCTCCGGGCCATCCCTGGCCCTACGACGCCCCCCGAAGGCCTATCCGGCCAAGCGACTGCGAGCCATCGACATCGCGTTACGCACGACATTCTTAGATTCAGTTTTGAGGTTGGCGTTCTGGTGCGGAACACTGAAGCCCGCTGCCAAGCCTCTGTCGTCCCTGTTGCCCAGCCAGGGGCGTTGGAGGGCCAGGGATGGCCCGGAACCGAGCGCCACACGGACGTGCTCGCAGCGTACCCTGGCTGGGCAACAGGGACGACAGAGGCGCAACGATAGGGATGCGGACCACCACCCAACGCAATCAGCCAAAAATTTCTCCCACAAATGTTTTGTGTTAGCTTTGCCGCTGGTTTTTTACCCAGCCCTCACTTATGCCAAAGCGCGCGCTTCGTCCACTGCTGTTGTTCGTTTCCGCTTTTTTGACGCTGTCCGCCGCCACGGCGTTCGGCCACGGGGTGTCCGGTGGCGACGCCGCCTATATCCAATCCATCTCCGGCCCCCAACTGCTCCCCTATCTCTACCTGGGCGCCAAGCACATGTTCACCGGCTACGACCACCTGCTGTTCCTCGCCGGCGTGATCTTCTTCCTCTACCGCCTGCGCGACGTCGCCCTCTACGTCAGCCTGTTCGCCGTGGGCCACAGCCTCACCTTGCTGCTCGGCGTGCTGGGCGGCATTCGCGCCGACGCCTACCTGGTGGATGCCCTGATCGGCTTTTCCGTGGTGTACAAGGCCTTCGACAACATCGGCGGATTCGAACGGCTCGGTTGGCGCATCGACAATCGCGCCGCGGTGTTCGTGTTCGGCCTGGCGCACGGCTTTGGCCTGTCCACCAAGCTGCAGGACCTGAGCCTGTCGCAGGACGGGTTGATCCCCAACATGCTGGCGTTCAACGTCGGCGTGGAGCTGGGCCAATTGGCGGCCCTGGCGCTGATCCTGCTGGCGTTTCAGTTCTGGCGCCAAAGCACCGGTTTCGTACGCGGCGCCTTTGCCGCCAACCTCGTCATCATGACGGCGGGCTTCATGCTGATGGGCTACCAGCTCACCGGCTACGCCGTCGCCTGAGCCTCATCATCCCCGGAGACATTCCATGCCCTCGCCCCTTCCCCCGCCCACTTCCAAGCGCCTGTGGCAGGCCACGCTGGGCAGCCTGGCGGCTGCGCTCGTGTTGCTGGTTCTGGTGGTGCTGCCGGCCGAATACGGCGTGGACCTCACCGGCTTCGGCCGCGCCACCGGCCTGACGGCCATGGCCACGCCGCCGGCGCGCAGCATCGAGCTGCGTGACGTGATCGGTGGCAACGAAGCGCTGCGCACGGTCGAGATACCGGATGCCGGCGAGCCCACGCCGCTGCCCAATCCCGCCGTGTTCCAGGATCAGGAAGCCGCGCCCACCACGCGCACGCTTACCGTCGAACTGCCGGCCGAGGCCGAAACCGAAGTCAAGCTGGTGCTGCAGGAAGGCAAGATGGCGCTATTTTCGTGGGCTGTGGACCAGGGCACGATTTATGTCGACTTTCACGGCCATGACGCCGCCTTCGGCCCCGACTTCTTCGTGCGCTACAAGGAAGAGGACGAAGGCACCGCCGGCCATGGGTCGCTCACCGCGCCGTTTTCCGGCGAACATGGCTGGTACTGGCTGAACTACAACGAATTTCCCGTCACCATCACCCTGACGCTCACCGGTTATTTCGACGACGTGATCGACTATGGGCTGTTCTGAGCCTCCGTCAATTCCGCGCCTCCCCCGCCCGGGGGACGGCGCGCGCCTGCAACAGCCCCTTACCTACTGCTTCTGCTGAGGATTCATGTCCATGGAACTGCTGTTCCTGTTTTTTTTGATCCTGCTCAACGGCGTCTTCGCACTGTCCGAGATTGCGCTGGTCACCGCCCGCCGCGCCCGGCTGCAAGGGCTGGCCTCGCAGGGCGACCGCGGTGCCCAGGCGGCGATCCGCCTGGCGGAGGATCCCACGCGCTTCATGTCCACCGTGCAGATCGGCATCACCTCGATCGGCCTGCTCAACGGTATCGTCGGCGAGGCGATACTGGCCGATCCGCTTGGCGTGTGGCTGGTCGAAAAAGGCATGAGCGTGTCGTTGGCGGACAAGCTGTCCACCGCCATCGTGGTACTGGCCGTCACCTACCTGTCCATCGTGCTGGGCGAACTGGTGCCGAAACGTCTGGGGCAGTTGCATGCCGAATCCCTGGCCCGACTCATCGCGCAGCCGCTGTCGTTCCTGAGCTGGCTTACCCGTCCGTTCGTGCATCTGCTGTCGGTTTCCACCAATGCCCTCCTGGCGCTGCTGGGCGGCAAGGGTACCAACGCCGATCCGGTGACGGAGGCCGAAATACAGGCGCTGTTGCAGGAAGGCTCCGAGGCTGGCGTGATCGAGCCCGAGGAACACGCCATGGTGCAGCGGCTGTTCCGCCTCGACGAGCGTCCGCTGCGCTCGTTCATGGTGCCGCGCAACGAACTGGTGTGGATCGACGTCAACCAGAGCCTCGAACAATTGCTGCCGCTGCTCTCGCGCACCCGCCATTCCCGCTTTCCGGTATGCGATGGCAGCCTGAGCCAGCTGCTCGGCATCGTGCACGCCAAGCAGATCATGGCCAGCCTCATCGAAAAGCATTCGGTGGATTTTCGCGAACTGCTGCAACCCGCCTGCTACGTGCTGGAAAACAACACCGGATTAGAACTGTTGGAACTGTTCCGCGAACAGGATCAGGAAATGGCCTTCATCGTGGACGAGTACGGCAGCATCGTCGGCATGGTGACGCTGCAGGATCTTCTGGAGGCGGTAACCGGCCAATTCGGCCCCGCGGGACACGACGACAGCCGTGCCATCCGCCGCGAGGACGGCAGCTGGCTGCTCGACGGCTCGCTGCCGCTGCCGGAACTGGCCGACTGCCTGGGCGTGAGCAATTTTCCCGAACAGCAGAACGCGCACTACCACACGCTCAGCGGCCTGATCCTGCTGTTGCTCGACCGGCTGCCGGCCACCGGCGATCTGGTCGACTGGAACGGCTGGCGCTTCGAGGTGGTGGACATGGACGCGCGCCGCATCGACAAGGTGCTGGCAAGCGTGCTGCCGCCGGTGCGTGCCGACTCGGACGACATGGGAGACGGCTGAATCCCGCGCTCACCAGCCCCAGCCAGTGGGTGACGCATAGGGCAGCATGAATCCCATCGCCTCGATTTCATGAATCCGCCGATCCGCGCCCACCTTGAACACGTGCGCGGCGGGCAGGTCGAAGGGTTCGAAATCCACGGTATGTTCGGTCACTCCCG
>DATMFX010000206.1:0-3248 GCA_035555995.1 Hyphomicrobiales bacterium
TGTGTTCGCTTTCGATGACTTTGTTCCAGCGGGCGCGCTCGCGCTCCACGAATTCGCGCGCGTCCGCGGGGCTGTTGCCCACGGGTGTCATGCCCAGGCGTTCCAGGCCCGCGCGGAACGCGGGGTCGGCGTAGACGCGGCGCAGGTCTGCGCTGATCTTCTCGATCAACGCGTCAGGGACGTCCTTGCTGGCGGCCAGCGTGGTCCATGACGTGACGGTGAGGCCGGGCAGGCCGGCTTCGGCGGCGGTGGGCACATCGGGAAGGGCTGGGGAGCGGGCGGTGCCGGTGATGGCCAGGGCTTTCAGCTTCTTGGCCTGGATGTAGCCGATGGTGGTCGGCACGTTCTCGAACAGAAGCTGGATCTGGCCGCCCAGCAGGTCGTTGGTGGCGGCGGAACTGCCGCGGTAGGGGATGTGCACGATGGGCGCTTGAGCGGACATCTTGTAGAGCTCGCCGACCATGTGCACCGACGATCCCACGCCGGCCGAGCCGAAGTGCAGCGTTTCGGGCTTGGCGCGGGCCAGGGCGGTGAGCTCGGCCAGCGTGTTGGCTTCCAGCCCGGGGTTGGCCACCACCACATGCGGCATTTCGGCCACGATGGTGATGAGCTTCAGGTCTTGGGCGGGCTGATAGTTGAGGTGCTTGTAGACCCCGTAGGTGGCGTGCAATCCGATCGAGCCGAGCAGCAGGGAGTAGCCGTCCGGACCGGAGTCGGCCACGAACTTGCCGCCGATGTGGCCGCCGGCGCCCGGGCGGTTTTCCACCACGACCGGTTGACCATAGAGTTTGCCCAGGTGTTCGGCCAGCAGACGGCCCTGGATGTCGGAGCTTCCCCCCGCGGTGAAGGGCACGATGATGCGCACGGGCCGGTCGGGATAGTTGGCCTGCGCCTGCGCGGCCAGCGGCAGCGAGGCGGCGGTCAAGCCCACGCACAGCGTCTGAAGGAATTGGTGCCAGTAGCGGCGAAGGTTCATGTGGTTTCCCCTGAAAGGTTTGGGTGGTGCGCAGGGCGCATCTGGCGGCGCCCTTGGAAAAACCAGTGTAGGAGTCCACAAGTATTTGAAAAAATTCTTTTTTCAACATAGGCTATGCAGTATTGCTATACATTGCTTTGCCATGAGCCGACCCCTGAATTTCCGCCAGATTGAAGCCTTCCATGCGGTCATGGTGGCCGGCACGACCACCGGCGCGGCGCAGATGCTGCGCACGACCCAGCCTTCGGTGAGCCGCCTGCTGGCGCAGGTGCAGCAGGCCAGCGGCCTGAAGCTTTTCGACATGGAACGGGGACGGCTGCGGCCCACGCGCGAGGCCAAGGACCTGTTCGACACGGTGCAGCGGCACTTCGTGGGGCTGGAGCGCATCGAGGACCGCGTGGCGGCCATGCGGCGCAGCGGCAGCGGCGTGCTGCGGCTGGCCTGCACGCCGGCGCTCGGCCTGGGCGCGCTGCCTGGCGCGGTCGAAGCCTTCGCGCAGCGCTATCCCGACGTGCACATCAACATGCAGACCGTGGGCAGCCAGTATCTGCGCGAGGGGCTGTTGCATGGCACTTACGATGTGGTGGTCACCACGGCCACGCTGGACGGCGCGCAGTTGCACATGCAGGCTTTGCACGAGAGCGCGGCCGTCTGTGTGATGCGGCCGGACCATCCATTGGCCGCGCAGCCTTCCGTCGGCATCATGGACCTGGACGCGCGCCGACTGCTGGTGCTGAATGCGGACGATGACGTCTATCTGCAGTTGCGCGGCGCCATGCAGGAACATCGGGTGCAGCCGGCCTCGGAAATCGAGACCACGTATTCATCGACCATTTGCGCACTGGCGGCGGCGGGCAGCGGGCTGGGCGTGGTCAATCCCTACATTGCCGCCGTGTTCGCGGACCGCCTGACGATACTCCCGTTCACGCCGCGCCTGCCGGTCCGCGTCAGCATGGCTTATCCCGCGCAGACCGCGCCGTCGTTGGTGACGGAGGCGTTCGTGGACATTCTTGAGCGCGAATTCCAGGCGCTGCCCAGCACCGGCAGCGCGTGAGTACCCGCTGCGGCGCCCGGGTTCGCGCACAAGTTCGCTTGCGCGCGTCCTTCACCCCCGCGCCGGCTTGCTCACCCGCAACGCGCTCACCACCAGCGAAAACGCCGGCGACGGCTGCCTGCGGCTGGGGTAGTAGAGGTGATAGCCCTCGAAACTGGGACACCAATCCTCCAGCACCCGAACCAGCCGGCCATCGGCCAGGTACGGCATCAATTCATCGTCCGGCAGCAGCGCCAGCCCCAACCCGGCCAGCGCCGCGTCGATCTGTGGCTGGGTCGTATTGAAGATCAACGGTCCGTCCACGCGGACGTTGACCTGTTTGCCGCGGCGTTCAAAGTCCCAGACGTACAGCCCGCCCGAACTTTGCATCCGCTGGTTGATGCAGGCGTGCTGCATGAGGTCCTGCGGCACCTTCGGAATGGGCCGGGACATGAAATAGTCCGGCGACCCGACCACCGCCAGCCGCATGGGCGGCCCGATGGGTACGGCGATCATGTCCTTGTCGATGGTCTTGCCCATGCGCACGCCCGCGTCGAAGCGGTCCGCCACGATGTCCCGGAATCCGTAGTTCACGTCGAACTCGAGCTTGATGTCCGGATACTCGCGCATCAGCGGCGTGAGCTTGGGCAGCAGGATGCTGTGCAGGACATAGTCGCCGCAGGTGATGCGCACGGTGCCCGCTGGCTTGTCGCGCAGTTCGGTCAGCTCATCCAGTTCCGCCTCGATTTCATCGAAGCGGTTGCCGATGGCATTGAGCAGCCTTTCGCCCGCGGCGGTGGGCGAAACGCTGCGCGTGGTGCGGGTGAGCAGCCGGATGCGCAGGCGCGCTTCCAGGCCGCTGACGGATTGGCTCAGCGCCGATTGGGTGACGCCCAGCAGGGACGCGGCACGGGTGAAGCTGCCTTCGCGCGCCACCGTGACGAAGTAGAGGAGGTCGTTGAGGTTGCGTCGGGCCATGGGCGGGGTCGGGGAATTGATTAGGCAATCTTATAGAGGTTCTAAGCATTGCTCAGCTAGTCGGCGTCCAGGCGATTTGCCAAGATAGCCGGCATGACTACCCCGATTTCCGGCCGTGATCGCACGCGCGTATCGAAGCCCTCCGGGACTGATCCGCCCCGTCTGCCGCTACCCGGTATTCACCCCGTTCTTCACGGCCAGCAGTTGCGCCATCACGCTGACGGCGATCTCGGCGGGCGTCTTGCTGCCGATGTACAGGCC
>DATMFX010000207.1:0-3702 GCA_035555995.1 Hyphomicrobiales bacterium
AAAACCTAACCCTTCACCGAAGCCCGCCGAATGGCGGGCTTTTTTGTGGCGCCTGTAATTTATGGCCGGCAAGAAGAATGAGTTTGAAACAGTCCTCATCATCAAAGGGGATGACAAAGGCGGCATAACCGCCGTGAAGGCCACGCGTGAAGAGCTGGACAAGCTCGATACTGCGCAGGAAAAAGGCAGTAAGTCGTCCAAGAAGTTAGGCAAGGAGCAGAATCAGGCCGCGAAAGAAACGAGGAGCTTTGGTGAAGCCGTAAAGAGTGGTGTTACGGCGCTGGCGCAGTACGCAGCAGCGGCAGCAGCTGCCACCATCGCATACGTCGGCTACAACACAAAGCACATCCAGGAGACGGACCGCCTGGCGAAACAGCTTGGCATCAGCACGCAGGCGTTCATGGCGCAAAGCCAGGCTGTGAAGCTCGCGGGCCTGGACCAGGAGGGCTACGCCGACGCAATCCGCGACATCACCGTCAAAGTTCAGGAGCTCGCCACCGTCGGCAAGGGGGCGGCTGAGGATTTCTTTGCCCATACCAACGCCAACATCCAGGAGCTGGCGCGCCTGGCGCCCGACGAATTGCTCGCGCGCATTGGCGAAGAGCTAAGGCACCTGAACCGCAACGAGCGGATTATGTTCCTGGACCAGCTCGGCAGCGACAAAGCTGTGGCGCTTGTCGACATCATCGACCGTATGGACGAGCTGGAACACGAGGCTATTGCTGTCGGCGCCGCTCTGTCCGATATCGACGCCGCCACCGTGAACCTGGCAGCCGAAGGCCTGGATCGCGTTGCGATGGTTGCGCAGGGTGCCGGCAACCAGATTACAGCCGCGCTGGCGCCCATCGTGAGCGACCTCGCCGAGCGGTTGGTGGGCGTGGCAGTGGAGGCAGGAGGCGTCGAGAAAGCCGCGGTTCAGATGGTCGACGTCACGGTGCAAGGCCTTGGTATCGTGGCGGACCGCGTGCAAGATTTATTGATTCTGCAGAAGCGCGTTGAATTGTTCTGGAAGAGCATCGGTCTGACGGTGCTCGACGTAATGGCAAGCTCGGGCGACTCCGTTGCCAACGTACTGAACTATGCCAAGCGCGCGGTTGGCGCCATCGCGGAAGTGTTGGCTCCGATCGTGGATTTTGCCGCGAAGGTCGGCGGCCCGTTGGGGGAAGATCTGGAGGCGCTGTCGGCGATCCTCGAAACTTTCGGGGAGGACAGCAAGACATTCTCGATCAACGCGTCGGATATTCAGGGCCTCGCCGACGGGTTGCGCGGCAACGTCATAGAGACCAAACGCGAGCTGCAGGCACTCCTCGACACTCCGCCGCCAAGCGACAGGCTCCCGGAATGGCTGGCCCAGGTTCGCGCAGCGGCTGAGGCGGCAGCAACCGCCGAGGTTGAGGCGCGTAAGGCGCAGGAAGCCAGTAACACCACCACCGCGCACGGCTCGCAGGTGGTCGCTGACCTGGTCGAGCAGATGGAGTTCGAGAACGCATTGCTCGGCAAAGCCACAGTTACGCAGAAAGTGCAGACCGCGCTGCGGAAGCTCGACGCCACGGCCACGCAAGAGCAGCGCATGCAGGTCGCGCGTCTGGTGACCGAACGGCACAACGCCGAGCTGGCCACCGCCAAGCAGACCGAGCGCGAAAAGGAACTGGCCAAGACCCGCGAAAACCAGATCGAGAACGTCCAGCGCTACCTGGACGAAGGCCTGTACCGCGCACTGACGGACAGCGCGGAGGACTGGGGCGACTACTTCGACGGCATCGCCAAAGGTTACGCGCGGCTCTACACGTCGATGGTGAGCAAAAACCTAGTTGACGCCATATTCAATGGCGGATCCACCAACCTGTCGGACATCCTCGGCATCACCAAGCTGGCCGGCGGCAGTGGTACTGGTGGCGGCGACACTGCGGGCCTGCTCGGCTCGCTTGGCAACATCGGGTCCACGCTGGGCAAGATCGGCTCGAGCGTCGGCAAGCTGTTCGGCCTCGGCGGTACCAGTGGGGCCGCGCTCTCGAGCGCCCAGGCCGCCGCCCTCAACCTACCGGCCAGCGCTGCCGCCGGTACCGGACTCATGAGCACGCTCGGCGCCGTAGCACCATGGCTCGCTGGCGGTGCGCTCCTCTACACCGCGTTTGACGGTTTCAAGGGCGACGACTGGCAGCGCAGCAGCGTGGGCTTCTCAGTGGGCGATCCAGCGGTGGTCAAGCCCAAGTATGAGTACGGCACCCGAACCCTGTCGTCAGGCCTTGAACTCACGCTCATCAACCGGCGCGGCGATCAGGCCGCCTCCGACAGCATCGCCGGCGTGTTTGAAGCAATCCACGACAAGGTCGTGGAAATGGTGGAAGAGCACGGCGGCAAGCTGGATCTGAGCGGGGCCGTGCTGCAGGGCACGCACGCCGACTACGGCGTCAACACCGGCAACTTCTTTGGCCTGCGCGGTGGTGAGAACGGGCTGGAAAGCGAGGCGGCACTTAATCCGCTGCTGGCCAGTTTTACAAAACAAATCCTGGAGCACGTTGAGGGCCTCGATGCCGAAGTGCAGCAGGCGCTGCGCAATGCCACCGGCGATGCGGCGAGCCTTATGCAGGCGTTTGAAGATGCGCTTACACCGAGCAAGGAGGCGGCGGAGGCCGAGCTCGAATTCCAGCGCCGGCGCAAGGAAGGCATCACCAGCCTTGTGGCCAGCTACAAGGATCTGACCGCCGGCGTCGCCTCCCTGCGGGCCGCCATCACGAACGACATCAACACTGCGCTGGGCGCCTACGTGCTGCGCCCAAGTGGCAGCGACGCCGAGAGCATGCTGGCCGCTATCTCCGTTGAGCGCCAGGCGAACCTGGACGCCTACCAAGAGGAGGTAGCGCATCTGCGCGAGCTGCATGCACTGAAGGTCCGGCAGTACGAAGAGCAGCTCGCGCTCGCTGAGGAAATCGATCGAGCGCTGCACAACACCGCATTGTCCGACCTTGCGCCGCTGAGCCAGGCGGAGAAACTCGATCTGGCGCAAAAGCGCTTCGACGAACTGATCGCCGCCGGCATGACGGGTGATGCGGAGGCCGGGCGGGAAGCCGTCACGGCGCGCGAGGAACTGCTTGCACTGGCCCGCGAGCGATTCACCGGCAGCCAGGCGTTCATCGACATCTACAGTCGCAGCGAGACCATGCTGGCGCAGCTGGGGAGCGTTGTGGCTTCAGCTTCCGCACCGGGCGAACTTGATCTGTCATCAGCCAATGACAAGCTCTACGCGGCTAGTCAGAGCCTGCTGGACAAGTTGGGTCAGGTCGAAACCGGCGTGAACGTGGAGCTGGTCAAGCTACTCAAAATGCTCGGCGTGAAGTTCGACGAGTTGCCCGAAGAGCTCAACGCGCTGCTGCCGAAGGATACGGCGTACTGGATCGAGCAGATTAGCAAGCTGTCGCAAATGCCCGAACTGTTCGGCGAAGAGTTGGTGCCGGCGATGGGGTTCTTCATCGAGCGGCTGCTGGCCAACGGCGCCTTCATCGGCTTGATCGCCGACAGCATTGTCAGGGCCGGCCCCACCGCGGTCCAGGCCGCGAACGACTACCTGGCGGAGAAGTATCCCGGCACCACAGTTGAGGACAACCAAACCGCGAGCAATCCGAACATTACCGATACGGATATCGCGGAAAAAGTCAACGCGCTGAAGAACGCGCCAGGCGCCACCGAAGAAAGCGTGATTCG
>DATMFX010000208.1:0-7931 GCA_035555995.1 Hyphomicrobiales bacterium
AATCCTGCTGGTGGCAGACGCGGTTTCCAACGAGAAAGGCGTCTCGCGCGAGGTTATCTTCAAGGCGATCGAATCCGCCTTGGCTTCCGCCACCAAGAAACGCTATATCGACGAAGAGATCGATTGCGAAGTGATCATCGATCGCATCACCGGCAACTACGAGACCTATCGCATCTGGACCGTGGTTCCCGACGACGAACTGGCGCTGCTCGGCTCGCAGTTCACGCTCGAGGAAGCGCACGAAAAGGATACGAACCTGCAGGCCGGCGACGTCTATCGTGAAAAGATCGAGAACGTCGAATTCGGCCGCATCGCCGCCCAGACCGCCAAGCAGGTGATCGTGCAGAAAGTGCGCGAGGCCGAGCGCGAGATCGTGGTGGGCGAGTACGCCAGCAAGGTGAACAAGCTGGTGTCGGGCAC
This sequence comes from Hyphomicrobiales bacterium, assembly GCA_035555995.1. GTDB lineage: Bacteria > Pseudomonadota > Gammaproteobacteria > Pseudomonadales > Pseudohongiellaceae > CAILUG01. The sequence continues at coordinate 421 of DATMFX010000208.1, forward strand.
CGTCAAGAAAGTCACGCGCGACAACGTGATCGTGGATTTCGGCAACAACGCCGAAGGTCTGCTGCCGCGTGAAAACCTGATCCCGCGGGAAACGTTCCGGGTGAACGACCGCATCCGGGCGCTGCTGGTGGAAGTGCGCAGCGAACTGCGCGGCCCGCAGCTGTTGCTCAGCCGCACCAGCCCGCAGATGCTGATCGAGCTGTTCAAGATCGAAGTGCCGGAGATTTCCGAGGAAATCATCGAGATCAAGGCCGCCGCACGCGACCCCGGTTCGCGCGCCAAGATCGCGGTCAAGACCAACGACAAGCGCATCGATCCGGTGGGCGCCTGCGTGGGCATGCGCGGTTCGCGCGTGCAGGTGGTGTCCGGCGAGCTGGCCAACGAGCGCATCGACATCGTGCTGTGGGACGACAATCCCGCGCAGCTGGTCATCAATGCCATGGCGCCGGCCGAAATCGCCTCCATCGTGGTGGATGAAGACACCCACACCATGGACGTTGCCGTGGCCGAGGAAAACCTGGCCCAGGCCATCGGCCGCAATGGGCAGAACGTGCGCCTGAGCAGCGAAATGACCGGTTGGGCCATCAACGTGATGAGCGAAGAGAAGGCCGCCGACAAGCAGCAGCAGGAAGCCGCCAGCCTCATCAGCATCTTCATGGACGCGCTGGACGTGGACGAGGAAGTGGCCGACATCCTGGCGCAGGAAGGCTTCACCTCGATCGAGGACATCGCGTACGTGCCGATCGAGGAAATCGCCGGCATTCAGGATTTCGATGAGGAAATAGCCAACGAACTACGCAATCGCGCCAAGGATGCGCTGCTGACCCGGGCCATCGCCTCGGAAGAAGACATCAGCAAGGCCGGCATCGCCGACGACCTGCTGGCAATGGAAGGCATGACCAGCGAGATTGCGCTGCAACTGTCCAAGCTCGGCATTCTGACCATGGAAGATCTGGCCGAACAATCCATCGATGATCTGATGGAAATCGAAGAGATGGACGAAGAAAAGGCAGGCCAGTTGATCATGGCCGCGCGTGCGCCGTGGTTCGCTGAAACGAAGTAGTGAACCGAGCAGCGCGCCGCGAGACGCCAGAGTGGAATCGATCCGGAGTAGGGTATGGCAGAACTGAGTATCAATGAACTAGCCAAAATGGTGGGGGTGCCGACCGATCGTCTGCTTGAACAGATCAAGGAGGCTGGCCTGCCTCAAACGAAGTCGGAAGACAGCATCAGCAATGAGCAGCGCGCCACGCTGCTTACCTTCCTCAAGAGCCGCCACGGCGACAATTCCGGTAGCGATACCGCCCCCACGCGCATCACGCTGAAGAAGAAAACGGTCGAAACCCTGCGCACCTCGGACAACCAGGGGCGCAGCAAGTCGGTCAACGTCGAAGTGCGCAAGAAGCGCACCTACGTCAAACGCAGCGTGGAAGAAGCACAGAAGGAAGCCGCCGAGCGCGAACGCCTGCAAGCCGAACAGCAGGCGCAGGAAGAAAAGGAACGCCTGGAACGCGAAGCCGCCGAACTGAAAGCCAAGGCCGAACAGGAAGCCGCGGCCGCCGAGGCCGAGAAGGCGCGCAAGAGCACTTCCCCCGAGGCCAAGACCGCCGCCAAGCCGGAACCGAAAACCGAAGCCAAGGGCGATTTCAAGAAAGGCACGCTACGCAAGGATGGCCGCAGCGACGACGACTCCGGCGCGCGCGGTGTCAAGAAACCAGGCGGCATACGCCAGAAGGAAACCAAGGACTCGGCTTCGATCAAGAAGCTGGCACGCACCCGTTCGCCCGACGATTTCATTCTCGACGAAGACGCTCTCGAGGGCGGCGGACATCGCAAGGCCCGCAAGAAAGCCGGCCAGCGCAACCAGCACCAGTTCGAAAAACCCACGGAGTTCATCGTGCGCGAAATTCCGGTACCGGAAGCCATCACCGTTTCCGACCTGGCGCAGCGCATGTCGCTCAAGTCCGGTGAACTGATCAAGACCTTGATGCGCATGGGCGTCATGGCTACCCTCAACCAGGTGCTCGATCAGGACACTTCGGTGTTGCTGGTGGAGGAGTTGGGACATAAACCCAAGCCGATTTCGGATACCGCAATCGAGGACGATCTGGTGGATTCCATCAAGTACGAAGGCCAGGAAGAAGTGCGCCCGCCGGTCGTCACCGTGATGGGTCACGTCGACCACGGCAAGACCTCGCTGCTCGACTACATCCGCAAAACCTCTGTGACCTCAGGCGAAGCCGGCGGCATCACCCAGCACATCGGCGCCTATCACGTGAAAACGCCCAGGGGCCTGGTGAGCTTTCTCGACACGCCTGGCCACGCCGCGTTCAGCGCCATGCGTTCGCGCGGCGCCAAGGCCACGGACATCGTGATTCTGGTGGTGGCGGCCGATGACGGCGTGATGCCGCAGACCGTCGAAGCCATTCAGCACGCGCGCGCCGCCGGCGTGCCGATCGTGGTGGCGGTGAACAAGATCGACAAGGAAGCCGCCGATCCCGAGCGCGTGAAGAGCGAACTGTCGCAGCACGGCCTGATTTCCGAGGCCTGGGGCGGCGACACGCAGTTTGTGGAGGTTTCCGCGCACACCGGCCAGGGCATCGACGAGCTGCTCGAAGCGGTACTGCTGCAGGCCGAAGTGATGGAACTGCGCGCGGTGGTGGACTGCCCGGCCAAGGGCATCGTGATCGAATCGCGCCTCGACAAGGGCCGTGGCTCGGTGGCCACCGTGCTGGTCAAGAACGGTACGCTCAAGCAGGGCGACGTGGTATTGGCCGGACACGAATACGGCCGCCTCCGAGCCATGATCGACGAGAACGGCCAGCCGATACAGAGCGCCGGCCCCTCCATTCCGGTGGAAATCCTCGGCCTCAACGGCACGCCGGAAGCGGGCGACGAGTTCATCGTGGTGGACAGCGAGAAACAGGCGCGTGAAGTGGCGGAGTTCCGCATGCACCGCTTCCGCGAGCATCAGCTTGCCAAACAGCAGGCGGCCAAGGCCGAGAGCCTGTTCGCCACCATGGGCATGAGCGACAAGAAATCGCTCAACGTGGTGCTCAAGGCCGACGTGCGCGGTTCGCTGGAAGCCATCATGGCCGCACTGCAGGGCATGGGCAACGACGAGGTGTCGGTGAACGTGGTCGGCTACGGCGTGGGCGGCATTTCCGAAACCGACGTGCAGTTGGCGGAAACCTCCAAGGCCACGATCCTCGGTTTCAACGTGCGCGCCGACAAGGCCGCCAAGACGCTCATCGAAACCGCTGGGCTGACGCTGCGCTACTACAGCATCATCTACAGCCTGATCGACGACATCAAGGCAGTGCTTGGCGGCATGCTGGCGCCGGAGCTGCGCGAGGAAATCGTCGGCGTGGCGGAAGTGCGCGACATCTTCAATTCGCCCAAGTACGGCGCCATCGCCGGCAGCATGGTGGTCGAGGGTACCGTGTACCGCAACAAGCCGATCCGTGTGCTGCGCGACAACGTGGTGATCTACGAAGGCGAACTGGAATCGCTGCGCCGCTACAAGGAAGAAGCGAGTGAGGTGCGCAGCGGCATGGAATGCGGTATCGGCGTGAAGAACTACACCGACGTGCGCGTGGGCGACAAGATCGAAGTCTACAACCGTACCGAAGTGGCGCGTACGCTCTAAGCGCGCGGGAGGCAGGCAGCGATGCCAGGTAGAACGTCCAACAGGCTCGACCGCATCAACGACCAGGTGAAACAGGAACTGGCGCTGTTGATCCGCGAAGAGCTGCGCGACCCGCGGCTGGGCATGGTGTCGGTGATCGACGCCAGGGTCAGCCGCGATCTGGCGCATGCCGAGGTCTACGTGACCGTGCTTGGCGCCGAAGCGAAGGAATCCACCGCCGCGCTCAACCATGCCAGCGGTTACCTGCGCAATCTTTTGGCAAAACGCCTCAACCTGCGCAGCACCCCCAAGCTGCGCTTCGTCTACGACGCCAGCGTGGAGCATGGCCGCAAGCTGTCGGCACTGATCGATCACGCCGTGGCGCTCGACAGCGCGCGCGCCGACGAGGCCGATACGTCCTCCGAAGATAGCGCGTCCTCTTCCGCCGGCCCGCAGGACGACGAATCCGCTTCCTGAGCGGAACCGTCGCTTCCGCCCCGCAACCGTAAGCAAGGGGACATCGTGGCCAAGCGCACCGTTGACGGCATTCTCATCGTCGATAAACCCCTGGGCATGAGCTCGAATCACTGCCTGCAGGCAGTGCGCCATCTGCTGAATGCCGCCAAGGCCGGCCATACCGGTGCGCTGGATCCTTTGGCAAGCGGCGTGCTGCCGCTATGTTTCGGCGAGGCCACCAAGGTCAGCCAGGTGCTGCTCGACGCCGATAAAACCTATCTGGCCACCATCAGGCTCGGCGTGGAAACCGCCACCTGCGATGCCGCGGGCGAGGTGCTTGGCGAAGCGCCGGTGCCGCCACTGGCGCGCGGGGAACTGGCGCGCGTGCTGCGCCGCTTCGAAGGCACGCAGCGGCAGGTGGCGCCGGTCTATTCCGCGCTCAAGCAGGGTGGCGTGCCGCAGTACAAGCTGGCGCGCGCCGGCCTGCCGGTGGCGGCCAAAGAACGCGAGATCACCATTCATTCCCTCATCCTGCACGAATGGCAAACGCCGGCGCTGCAGGTGGAAGTACGCTGCAGCAAGGGCACCTACGTGCGCAGCCTGGCGCGCGACATCGGCGCGGCGCTTGGCTGCGGCGGCCATCTGAGCGGACTGCGCCGGCTGGCGGCGGGGCCGTTTACCCTGCAGGAGAGCCACACGCTCGAGCACTTGCGCGAGGTGGCGGCCAATGCCGGGGAAGCCGAAGCCGCGCTCGATGCGCTGTTGTTGCCGGTGGATTTCGCCGTCAGCACCTGGCCGGCATTGCATCTGGGCACCGAGCTGGGATTGCGGCTCTGGCAGGGCCAGGCGCTCAAGGTGCCGGGCGAACCTTATGGCCATGTGCGTTTGTACAGCGGCACAACTTTCCTGGGAATAGGGCGCCACCTGCCCGATGGCGGTTTCGCCGAGTTGCGCCTGCTGCGTTTTCCCGTTTAAGTTAAGCGTCGTTGCGTATGCGAACCCGTGGTGGGACCGCAGCAGCAGGCGCATTTCTCTATATGGCCATCGTCAAATCATTGTTGCTGTTGTTTGCGTGCTGCGTGGTGCTGGCGGCCGTTCTGTTGTTGTTCGTATTGCAGGTGCAGCCGAGCGTGCCCTCCGCGCCCGTGGACCTGTCGGCGGACAATGTCGAGGCCATGCGCCTGCTGTCCGCCGCCAACGACCCCCGCGCGCTTGCGCCGGGCGAGTCGGGCGTGCTGGAACTGTCGGAAAAAGACCTGGAAATTGCCCTCGGCTATCTGATGCAGCGGCTCGACGCCGGCCATGCGGACGTCATCCTCGGTGATGGCGCGGCGCTGGTCAGGTTGTCGGCGCGCCTGCCGCTGGCGGGTGTCGCGCGTTATCTGAACGTGCAGGCCGAGGTGCGCGGCGGCAAGGGGTTTCCCGGCCTTGCCGGGTTGCGCGTGGGGCGGTTGGCGCTGCCCGACTGGCTGGCGCAGCGCCTGCTGGCGCGCGCGCAGGCGGTGGCGAGCGAGCGTTACCCGGAATACGGGCGACTGCGCGCGGCCATCGAGGCAGTGGACATCACCTCGGGCAGCCTGCGGGTGCATTATGTGTGGGATCCGGAACTGTTGCGGCAACTGTCGCGGCGCGGCGGGGAATTGCTGCTGCCCGAGCCGTTCCTGGAACGCCTGGCGCAATACCGGCAGGAACTGGGGAGACTGACGGCGCAGCCGGACCTGAGCCTGCGCGTGTCGGCCACCACCTTTCTGCAGCCGTTGTTCGGCCACGCGCTGACGAGCGGCGGCGATCCGGTGGAAGAAAACCGCGCCCTGCTGTTGGCCCTGAGCCTGTATGCGCTGGATATGGACCTGGTGCGGATCGTGGCGCCGCAGGCCACCACGGGCGAGCTGCCCCGCCACGAACTGCAACTGTATCGCCGCAGCGATTTCGGCCAGCATTTCTTCAGCGCCGTCGGTCTTACGCTGAGCGCGGACGCGGGGCTGGCCGACAGCTTGGGGCTGCTCAAGGAAATCGAGGACACCCGGGGGGAGGGCAGCGGTTTCAGCTTCACCGACATCGGCGCCGACCGCATGGGCGCCCGCTTTGCCGAGTTCGCGGTGTCCAACCCTGCCAACGCGCGCCGGCTGCAGCAGGCGATGGCCGTGGGCACGGGCGAAAGCCACTATTTTCCCGACTTCCGCGAATTGCCGGAGTTTCTCGACCAGGCACAGTTCATCAGCCGCTACGGCACCACCACCAGCCCCGTCTTCCTGCAGGAGATCGATAAAATCGACAGCCTGATCAACGGCTTGCCCATATTCGAGGCAGGGCCTTAGCGCAAATGGGCTTTAGCCCGCCGGAAATGGCTGTGCTACAATCCGCAACCCTTCGCCCACCCGGGCAGGCATGGAGGGTCCAGGTAACTACTAATATGCGTGGTTATTCTGGTTGAAACGGACTTCATCCATCAACCGCATATTAAGAGGAAAAACCCCATGGCTTTGACCGCTGAACAGAAAGCAGAAATCGTGCGCGACTTTGGTTTGTCCGAAGGCGACACCGGTTCACCCGAAGTGCAGGTTGCGCTTCTCACCGGCAACATCAACCAGTTGCAGGACCACTTCAAGGCCCACAACCATGACCATCATTCCCGTCGCGGACTGATTCGCATGGTCAATACCCGCCGCAAACTGCTCGACTATCTCAAGCGCAAGGATCTGAACCGCTACACCAGCCTGATCCAGCGTCTGGGCCTGCGTCGCTGAGGTTTGCTCTCAAGGGTGGCGGGATAGGCCTGCCACCCCTTCATATCGGAAAGAGAGAGAATGTTTAATCCCACTAGGAAAGAATTCAAATACGGGTCGGATACCGTCGTACTGGAAACCGGCAGGGTGGCACGCCAGGCAGGTGGCGCGGTGCTGGTATCGATCGGTGACACCACGGTACTGAGCACCGTCGTAGCGAAAAAGACCGCAAACCCCGGCCAGGAATTTTTTCCCCTGACCGTCGATTACCAGGAAAAGACCTATGCCGCGGGCAAGATCCCCGGCGGGTTCTTCAAGCGCGAGGGCCGTCCCACCGAAAAGGAAACGCTGACCTCCCGCCTCATCGATCGTCCCATCCGTCCGCTGTTCCCCAAAGGTTTCTTGAACGAAGTGCAGGTAATCTGCACCGTGCTGTCGTCTGAAAAAGACGTCGATCCTGATATTGCCGGCATGATCGGCGCTTCCGCCGCACTGGCGATTTCGGGCATTCCGTTTGCCGGTCCGATCGGCGCGGCCCGCGTCGGCTACACCGATGGCGAAGGCTACATCCTCAACCCGAGCTATCGCCAGCTGGAAAAATCCCAGCTCGACATGGTGGTGGCCGGTACCGAAGCCGCCGTGCTGATGGTGGAATCCCAGGCGAAGGAACTGAGCGAAGATCTGATGCTTGGCGCGGTCCT
>DATMFX010000209.1:0-9068 GCA_035555995.1 Hyphomicrobiales bacterium
CTTCATACAACAGGCCATCATCGGCCTCACCATCGGCAGTTACCTGGCGCTGATCGCGCTCGGCTACACCATGGTGTACGGCATCATCGGGCTGATCAATTTCGCGCATGGCGACATCTTCGCCTTCGGCTTTTTCGCGTCGCTGACCATCTTCGGCTTCTTTGCGCCCTCGCAACCGTTCGGGGCGGTGGGCTTGCTGGTGCTGCTGCCGTTGGTGCTGTTGCTGACGATGTTGCTGGCGGGCGGGTTGAACACCGCCATCTATCGCATCGCCTACCGGCCGCTGCGCCATGCACCGCGCCTGGCGCCGCTGATCACCGCGGTGGGCGTGTCCTTTGCGCTGGAAGCCCTGTTTGCGGTGTGGCAGGGGCCCAGCCAGATCAATTACCCGCGCTATTTCCCCGACGTCAACATCCTCAGCGATTGGCTGGGGCTGGATACCTTCATCATCCTCAGCACCAAGGACCTGTTCCTGTTCGCGGTGACCATCCCGCTGATGATCGGCCTCACGGTGTTCGTGGAGCGCACGCGTCTCGGCAAGGCCATGCGTGCCTGCGCGCAGGATCGGGAAGCGGCGGCGCTGGTGGGCATCAACGTGGATAAGGTGATCACCACCACCTTCTTCATCGGCGGTGCGCTGGCCGGGGCGGCGGGACTGGTGTGGGGTTTGTACATCAACTCCGGGCGCTTCCTGATGGGTTTCGAAGCGGGCCTGTTGGCCTTCACCGCCGCGGTGGTGGGCGGCATCGGCAACATCCGCGGCGCGGTGCTTGGCGCCTTCATCATCGGCATGCTCAAGGCCATGAGCGATCTGTACATCAGCGGCGAATGGACCCGCATCGTGATCTTCGGCGCCCTGATCCTGCTGTTGGTGTTCAAGCCAAGCGGCATCCTGGGCGCGAGCGAGGCCCCGGAGAAGCTATGAGCATGGCGCGGCTTGGCACATTCTGGAACGCACTGCCGGCCTGGGGCCGGATTCTGCTGATCGGTGCCTTGATCTTCCTGGTGCCGCTGATCATCGCGCCGATCGAGGCGCGCACCAGCTTCGGCATTCTCACCTCGCTCAACCGGGCGCTGATCTTCGTGGTGCTGGCGTTGGGCCTGAACATCGTGGTGGGCTTCGCCGGCCTGCTGGATCTCGGCTACGCGGCGTTCTTCGCCATCGGCGCCTACACCTTCGGCATCCTCACCTGGCCGCGCCACGGTCTGGAACTGGGCTTTTTCATGGCGATCTGGGTGTGCGCGCTGGTGGCCGCCGTGTTCGGGTTGATCATCGGCAGCCCCACGTTGCGGCTGCGTGGCGATTATCTGGCCATCGTTACATTGGCCTTCGGCGAGATCGTGCCGATTCTGGTGCGCAACCTGGACGACGTCACGCTGCGCATCGGCGACTGGGTGCTGGTGGAACACTTCAACTTGACCAATGGCACCCAGGGCATGAGCCCGCTCGGCAAGCCGGACCTGAGCTTTATCGAAGCGCTGTTGCCTGTCGAACCCGGCACGCTGTCGGTGGGCTTCGATCCACGCGCCTGGTATTTCATCATCGTGCTGCTGGCGGTGATCGTGGTATTCGCCTCGCGGCGCTTGGAAGCCTCGCGGCTCGGGCGCGCCTGGAAGGCCATGCGCGACGATGAAACCGCGGCCAACTTCATGGGTGTGGACCCGATACGCACCAAGCTGCTGGCCTTCGCCATCGGCGCATCGTTTTCCGGCCTGGCGGGCGCCATCTTTGCCTCGATGATCCAGGTGATCTCCTATGAAATGTTCCGCTTCCAGGTCTCGATCTTCCTGTTGATCATCGTGATCCTCAGCGGCGCCGGCAGCATCTACGGCGTGCTGATCGGCGGCGTGATCATTTCCACCTTCGACACCATTCTGCTGGCCCAGGTACTGCCCTCCATGCTGCCGAACGTGGACATCCAGCAATGGCGCTGGGTGTTCTTCGGCGCCGGGCTGGTGCTGATCATGCTGTTCCGGCCGCAAGGCCTCTTCGGCGGCGACCGCCATGGCGCGGCGCGAGGGACACCCACTGTCACAGGAGTGCATGGGACGCCAGCGCATGGGACACCCACTGTCACAGGAGCGGGCGCGCATGGGACACCCACTGCCGGGACGTCGGGCGCGCATGGGACACCCACTGCCAGGACGTCGCAAGGGCCGGGCGCGGAGGCGGAACCATGACGGTGCTGCTGGAGGCGCGCGGCCTCAGCAAACGCTTCGACGGCCTGGTGGCGGTGGACACGCTGGACTATCAGATCGAGCGCGGGACTATCGCCAGCATCATCGGCCCCAACGGCGCCGGCAAGACCACGTTCTTCAACCTGATCACCGGCTTCTACAAGCCCACCACCGGCCAGATACTGCTGGAAGGCAAGTCCATCGGTGGGTTGCCGCCCAACCGTCTCACCCGCAGCGGGTTGGCGCGCACCTTCCAGACCATCCGCCTGTTCAACAATATGACGGTGCTGGAAAACGTGCTGGTGGGCATGAACCACCGGCTCAAGTCGAGCTGGCTCGCCGCCATCGTGCGCCCGCCTTCCACACGGCGCGAGGAAGAAAAAGCGCATGAGGAAGCGCGGGAACATCTGGCCTACGTAGGCCTGGCGGGCTACGAGAATGCCTTGGCCGGCAGCCTGCCGTATGGGTTGCAGCGGCGTCTGGAAATCGCCCGCGCGCTGGCCACCGCGCCCAAGCTGTTGCTGCTGGACGAACCCACTGCCGGCATGAACCCAAGCGAAAGTGCTGAAATGCGTGATTTCATCCGCCGTCTGCGCGACGAGCGCGGCCTGAGCATTCTCCTGATCGAACACGACATGCAGGTGGTAATGGCGATTTCCGACAAAGTGACGGTGCTCGACTACGGCAGGAAGATCACCGAAGGCCTGCCGCACCAGATTCAGCATGACGAGCGCGTGATCGAGGCCTACCTGGGCCGCCGCGCCCTGGAGTTGTTGCGTGCCGACCGCTGATACCGATCGTTCCCCTTCTGAACCATTGCGGCACCTGGAGCAGGGGCACAGTCACGCTGCTGTTACCGCACCCGCACCGCTGCTGCGCCTGGAACAGGTACACAGCTACTACGGCAACATCCACGCCCTGCAGGGCATCAGCCTGGACGTGGCTGCCGGTGAAATCGTGACGCTGATCGGCGCCAACGGCGCCGGCAAATCCACCACCATCCGCACCATCAGCGGCATCATGCATCCGCGCGCGGGCAGCATCAGCTTTGATGGCGAACGCATCGACATGGTGGAGTCGCACGTGCTGGTGGCGCGCGGCATCGCGCAGTCGCCGGAAGGGCGGCGCATCTTTCCGCGCCTGAGCGTGGAAGACAACCTGCGGATGGGCGCCTTCACCCGCCACGATCGTGCCGGTATCGAAGAGGATCTGGAACAGGTTTACGTGCAGTTTCCCCGCCTCAAGGAACGCCGCCGGCAATTCGGGGGCACCCTGTCGGGTGGTGAACAGCAGATGCTGGCGATCGGCCGCGCCCTGATGGCGCGCCCACGCTTGCTGCTGCTGGACGAACCCTCCATGGGGCTGGCGCCGGTACTGGTGGAAGCAATCTTCGAAGCCATCGTGCGCCTCAACCGGGCCGGCATGACCATCCTGCTGGTGGAACAGAACGCGCTGATGGCGCTGGAAGTGGCCAACCGCGCCTACGTGCTGCAAAGCGGCCAGGTGGTGTTGCATGGCCCGGCCAGCGAATTGCTGCACGACGAAAACGTGCGCAAGGTGTATCTGGGCGAGTTGTGATCTGCTGCGCCAGGCGCCGCCTTGCTCCATTTCAAGCAAGTCTTGGGTATTTCCTTCGCAGGGCCGCCGTGGTCTTCATGACCACGGGACTTCCGTGTCCGTGATTCACAACCTCGTGTTTGCTCGCTGTGGTTCAGCGTGGCAGTGGCGGATTTTCCATGCTCGACAGGGAGAGGAAGGGCTTCTCCCGCCTAGGCCAGAGCCGTTTCGAACAACGTTAACAGCCGCGACCAGGCACGTTCGGCAGCGGGTTCGTTGTAGACGGCGGAGTCGATCACACACCAGCCGTGCAGGGTGTCTTCATACACTTCGATTTCCGCGTTCAGGTTGTTGGCGGCGAACGTTTCGCGCAGCGTTTCCTTGGCCTCCGGCTCGCGCTCGTCGTCGTTGGCGGCAATGGCGATCAGAAAGCTGGCTTCCATGGTGGGGATGAGCAGGTGCGGGCTGTTGTCCTGGTCGGTGGCCAGGCCGCCGCCGTGGAAGGTGCCGCCGGCACCCACGCGGGAGGGGACAGCCGCGGCGGTGCGCATCACCATGGGGCCGCCCATGCAGTAACCGATGGTGCCGATGCGGCGCGAGGTATCCACCGCGGCCTGCTGGTCCAGCCAGGCGATAAAGGCCTTGGCATCGGTAAAGTGGGTGTCCGCGTTGAGCGCCTGCGCCATCGGCATGACGATGTTGCGGGTGTCCTCGTCCTGGAAGTTGGCGCCTTCGGGTACCACGGGCGACCTTGCGTTGCGGTAAAAGGGGTTCACCACCAGCACGGCATAGCCGGATTCGGCCAGGCGCTTGCCCATGGCGCGGAAGCCCGGGCGCAGGCCCAGGATGTCGGGCCAGACAAGCACCGCGGCGGAGGCGCCGGCGGCGGGATGCACGAAGTAGCAGTCCGCGGTGCCGTCAGGCGTGGTGATTTCCACGTCCTGCTCCACCACGGCCTGCGCGTTGGCCACCGGCGGCAGCATCATGGCCACGCCGGCCCCGGCGGTAAGCGTGCCGAAGCGGCGGCGGCTGAGCTTGCCTTGCTGCTGCAGTAGATAGCGGGTCGAGTCCTGCAGGGTGTCGAAATCGCACATGGTTCCTCCTCCGGGCGCAGGGCGCCAATAGACAATGAGTTGCCCCAGCAGGAACTGCCTGCGTGGGTGTCCCCGGATTATAGGGGTGAAACGTCCATAGTCGACCTTGGGACAGCCGCTTTCACGAATTTGGGGCCGAACTTGGGACAGCCACTTTGGCAGGTGTAAAAAAAACCTACATATTGAAGCACTTAGCCAAAGTGCCTAAAGTGCAGGGCTGTGTAGTGTAAAGAACCGGTCTTGCGCCCGCCGTGGGCGCGCAGCAGCCGGCACCGATTCATCAAACCAAGGGTAACGTTATGAACGACATGACAACCATCAAACGTTGCAGGGAGCGCGGCTTTACCCTGATCGAAATCGCCATCGTGCTGGTGATCATCGGGCTGTTGCTCGGGGGAGTGCTGCAGGGGCAGCAACTGATCGAGAATTCGCGGGTGAAATCGGCGACCAACGATTTCAATGGGATCGCGGCGGCAATGTTTTCTTATCAGGATAGGTATGGGCGGTTGCCGGGGGATGATCCGAATGCGGGGAAGGATAGGGGGGACTCCTGGAGTGGTGATGCTGATACCTCAGCGGAAGGTGAATCAAGTAGCAAAGGGAATGGCAGGTTGGATGCGCTTAGCGGCGAGGCCTTTGATGGAAAAGGTGAAGCGGGGGAGTTCTTTCAGAATTTGCGTTCTGCAGGCTTTATCTCTGGATCCCCCACAGAGAAAGACGCAAGAGCATTACCCCAAAACCCTTTTGGCGGGCTGACTACAGTGGTTAGTGATGAAGTACTAAAGGGGAGTGGTACGTCAGGTTTAAATGGCACAAAAATTTGTATGACCAATGTGCCTGGGACGTCTGCCATTGCTTTAGATACGCAGTTAGATGATGGCAAGATCGATGCCGGGCGCTTTAGGGCGGCTTCTGAATCTGCTGAGACGGTGAACATAGATAGTGCCGGTACTGACTCGTATAATGAAGATACAAATTATATTGTTTGTTATCGTATCTAAAGGAAGTTCAGGGGAACTTCAGGGGACACCCACTCCCGGGTGCCCCTGATGGATCCTCCCTCTCCCCTCCCTAGGGACAGCCACAAAAATTTGCCAACTTTTCACCCTGGACTAGAGTGAGGCTTAAAGAAGCAACGGATTGCTTGCCAATGACCCGTCCCCGATCCGCGCTGGTTTCACTGGAAACCACATCGTCCCATCACGGCATTTTCTGTCACGTGCACCACGTTTTTCTCGCGACGCACGCATGGGCAAATTCTTTGATTCCTACCTGCTGGGCGTCGGCAGTATTGCCGCTACTGCTTCGCCACAATCGGCACCACAAAGCTAGGCGCATACTTCCGATGCTTGTCGGTAATCGCATCCGTGATACCGAAGTCGATGAACACCGCGCTGGCCACAATCTCTGCCCCCATTTCGCTGGCAATCGAGCTGACTGCCTCGCGGCCATCTTCCGTCTGACAGCGCAGTCGCAGTGTGTCGTCGGAGCGGCGTACCGACACAGTGGCTGGCACATTGGTTGACCAGATACCGCGTTTGTTTTCCAGCGTGCAGGTGCCGGAGGAGCCATCAGAAAAAGACAGTGCGATCGGCGTCATGGGGTCATTCACGATGGTGGCGCACCCGGCGAGCAGGCAGATGGGGAACAGGGCAAGAACGTTCTTCATGGAGTCTCCATTTGTTGTTGAGTTTATTTCCTTATGCGTGCCTCAGTGGGGCCACGCGGCCGGCATATTAACCCATTACGACAATCGGGCGAGAAGATTGAGGCTTATGCGCGGGTTGTAATTCCATCTATAAAAAGTTGCCAGTGATACTTTTCGGACTAGAGTGGGAAAGCCAGTAATCCCGTTGTTTGTTTTATATACCTGAACAGATATAATCATGGACGAAAAACGCAAACTTCTCTACTGGGAGAGTTCGTCGAAGAAGGATTTCAAGGCGTTCCCCCTTTCCGTGCAAAAGGACATGGGGGTGGCGTTGTTCATTGTTCAGTTGGGAGGCGTGCCCAACTCAGCCAAACCTTGGAAAGGGCTTGGTTCTGGAGTGTACGAACTGGTGGCAGATTACCGAGGCGATACTTTTCGAGCTGTTTACATGGTGCGGCTGAGTGATGCAGTGCATATGTTGCATGCATTTCAGAAGAAATCGAAGACTGGCATTGCAACACCGCAACCGGACGTGGAATTGGTAGAGGCGCGGTTGAAAGCAGTACTCGCTCGCCATGCGACGAACAGGAGAAGACGATGAGCTACAAAGACAGCTCTCGAGGTACCAATAATGTACTGCGAGACCTGGGGTTCGATGATGCGGAAGAACTGACGGCGAAAGCGGCGCTCGCGCTCAAGCTGAATAACTTGATCGATCAACGCAACCTGAGCCAGACAGAAGCCGCCCGCCTCACCGGTATGACTCAGCCCAAAATATCGCAAGTCCGCCGTTACAAGCTCCAGAATATTTCCCTGGAAAGGTTGATGCAGGCGCTGGTGTCCCTGGATCAGCATGTCGAGATTGTAGTGCGCCCAGCGCGGCGGACACATGCGCCGGGTATTACGGTCGCCGCCTGACCGGACTTGGGCTTCGCAGGTCCCTGCGGCTGTAAAAGCACCCTTAAGAAAAGCACCTTGAAGCTTCCTTCCCAAAACTGTTCTGGCACAGGACAGGATTCGGCGCGCCTGCAATTCAAGAACCCCAATGCCCATGTGGTATGTCGACGGTAGTAAACCCGCGACATACCTGTTTCGTTTGCAGAGTGATGAATTCCCATATATTCCCTATTATTCCCAATTGACAGGGAATAATAGGGAATATAAAGTGCGCTCCCAGTACTTTTCGCATCTAGGGGAAAACCATGACCGACTCCCAGGACCTTCTCTCCATCTTCGACATCGCGAAGCGCCTCGGTCTGCACGTCAAGACCGTGCGTAACTACGTCCGCGAAGGCCGGCTCAAGGCGGTGCGGATCGGCAAGCAGTATCGCGTCGCGCGGGCGGATCTCGAAGCATTCACCGGTTTTCCGCTGCCACTGACGAACAGCGAGCGCGCCAGGCGGCAGCGCCGTGTCGATGCCGCCTGCGTCGTCGAAATCGATGCGATCAGCCCGGAGTCGGCGGGTGATATCGAAAGTGCGCTCAAGGCGCTTGCGCACCGCGCGGAGACCGGCGACGACCTCCGTATCGACACCCTCTACGACCGCGAAATCGGGCATTTGAAAGTGATGCTGTTCGGCGGTGCGGCCGGCGCTGCTTCGGCCCTCATGCTCATCACCGCATTGCTCAAGAGATAGCCAAGGATGAAAACGATGAACACGCCGTGGCTGGAGATCGTTCCCCTGGAGTATCGTGAAGCGGCGTGTGCCGGGCTTGCGGGCGCCTTCGGCGCTTCTGCCACCCCTGTGCTGCAAGTTGTCACGGGAGGCGCGTCCGGCGCGTTGACCTATCGCGCCGAGGCCTCCGGCAAGGCCTACCTGTTGCGGATCGAAACCAGGCGTACGCCGATGCGCAATCCGCATCAGTATGCGTGCATGCAGATCGCAGCCGACGCCGGCATCGCCCCCGCTTTGCACTATGTCGAGCCCGATGCCGGTGTCGCGGTCATGGATTTCATTGCGCAGCGGCCGCTGACTGACTATCCGGGCGGGCCGCAAGCGCTCGTGGAAGCGCTCGGTGGTCTTGCGGCGCGCTTGCAGCGAACACCGGCATTCCCACCGCTCCATGAGTTTCCCAAGGCAGTCGAACGGATCTTCGGCTTCGTGCGTAACTCGCGCCTGTTCGTCCCCGGCCTGCTCGATCCGCACGCCGCGGCGTTCGAGCGGATACGTGCAGCCTATCGCTGGGACGAATCGTCGCTCGTGTCCAGCCACAACGACTCGAATGCGCAGAACGTGCTCTTCGACGGGGAGCGGCTCTGGCTCGTCGACTGGGAAACTTCGTATCGGAACGACCCGCTGACCGACGTCGCAATCATGCTCGAAAACTTCGCGCCAACGCCCGAACTCGAGCGCTCGCTTGTTACGGCATGGCTCTGCGATGAACCGGACGATGTTTTGCTTGCCCGCCTCGCACTGATGCGCCAGTTCACGCGGCTCTACTATGCGAGCCTGTTGCTGAGCTTGGCTGCGATGCAGCCATGCAACGTACCCGAGGCAATCCTGGACGCGCCGACTCCGGAGGAATTTGGAGCCGCGGCATTGCGTGGCGAGCATTCGCCCGGCTCGCCAGCGACGTTGTTCACGTTG
>DATMFX010000210.1:0-9236 GCA_035555995.1 Hyphomicrobiales bacterium
GGAATGCGCAGCAGCGCTTCGGCCAGGCACATCAACACCACGCCTTCGGGGGTGGAAAGCTGGTACTCGTGCATCAGCGCATCGATGCCCTGGCCCTCGCGGCGGCGTTCGCGCACGATCCGCACCAGCGCCGCGGCCTGCTGTTCGATGCGTGCCATGGTTTCCGGTGCCTGCCGGGCGGCTTCCAGCAGGCGCGCCACCTGGGCGCTTTCGTCGCAGCGGTGGGCAAGCCGCAGCGCATGCAGCGCGGCGGAATCGGGCAGGGCAAGGGGGGATTGGCGCATGACGACCTCCGGTGCCGCCTATGATGGCCTAGCCGGAGGAGGGGTGAAAGCTGCCCGTGGCGGTATTCCGTTTTCGGCAGATGCACGAAGTGTGGGATTTTTTCTTGTTCCGGGCGCCGTGCGGAGCGAAAATTTTGTCGCCTCGATACTTGGAGGCTCGTCAACAGATAGACAGATAGATAGACCGATAGCACGCACCACACAGTAAGCAATAGGAGCCTGACGTGACTACACTCTACAAAGCGCTGGCCGCCGCCATTCTGGTTCTTCCCACGTTCGCCATGGCCGACGACCGTTACACCGAAGAAGATTTCACCTTCGACATCACCACCAATCTCTCCAAGGCCCTCATCGTGGCCGGCGTCAACCACCTGGTCGAAACCGACCCGCGCTGCGCCACCGTCGACACCACCTCCGTGCGCCGCGATTTCGAGAACAGCAGCCCCAACGATCTGCACTTTGCCGTCACCTGCGGCGAAAAGGACGCCGCCACCGAGGTGTTCTTTACCCAGTTCGATGCGGAGGAAGCCATCCGCCACGCCGAGGAAGCGCAACAACACCAGCATTAGGAAGCGATTCCTTAGGATGATTCCTGGCCTGGGCATGGACGCCGCGGGCCGGTCTGCTTATGCTCAGCGTTCCATATCCACTGCCGTACTGTAAGGAAGGAACGATGAACATCGGGAATCACGCTGCCGCAGTGCCTTCGTTTTCCAGAAACACTCTCTCATTCATCCCTCGCCACGTTTTGCCGCTGTTGTTTGGCGCCGTGCTGTCCACGGTTTGCGCCACGGCGGGTGCGCAGGACCAGACGGAATATGAATACATTCCCCGTGGCGGCGACACCCTTGAGCCGGGCGAGGCACCAGGCCTGAACGTCGTGCCGCACGGCGCGATCCAGCGCGTGACGGAAGTGCGCCTGCGCGGCGGCGACGAGCTGATTGCGGGCCTGTTGCAGTATGTGGAAACCGAGAAGCCGACCTTTGGATATTTGAACGGGGTGGGCGGTTTCGAGTCCATGGTGTTTGCCTGGTACGACCCCGAGCGTGGGGCGTTCCGGCGCATTCCGGTGGATGCGAAGAGTGAGGTGGTGAGTTTTACCGGCAACCTGTCCTACAAGGATGGGAAGGCCGACGTGCACGTGCATGCGGTGGTGGCGCTCGGCGATGGCACCACGCGTGGCGGCCATCTGGTGTCGGCGAAGATTTCGCCGATCATGCAGGTTTATGTGACGGAAACCGAGGAGTAGTCGGTTTTTTAGCGGACAGCCTCCATGCCGATGGGGTAATAGAAATCTCCGTCCTGTGATTGCATCAGATACAGTTTGACGGGAACGCCAGCCTGCATACCCCCCATGAAGCCCTCTTCAGACATTTGTATTACTTCTGGAACAGGCCCTGACAAGGATTCCACATCCCCTGCCAGCAATAGATTGCCTACCTTGGCAGTCACAAGCGGGATATCCTCGTATGCGGTAAAAATTACCACCGCTTCGGCAATGTCCTGCGGCTGATATCCCGGGCTACTCGATTGCCCAGGGAAATTCGAGATCATGCCCGTCATATTGACCATCAAAGGCTGCATCACTGCAGAAACCCAGTTGTAATTATTGGTCGGATCGGCACCTGCCCGGACCACCAAAGCGAAAACGCTGTACATTCCAGAAGGCTCAGCGCCAGTGAAGGTGTGCTCAACAGGCTGTTGCAGCAAATCGCTCACGCTGAAGCGAGCAGGCGTACCCAGGTCAATATCTTCAAGAATCGGGACAAAACCGTGCTGCAGAGCAGTATCGGCTGCCCATGTGACAGCAGTGCCTCCCTCTGGGAGGATGACGCCAAGGTATAGGTCACCTTTTACTGGGTATTGCGTAAATTCACCGGAAATGTCCAAGGTCGCGTCAAAGCTGTACAAGCCACGAGCGGCGCTGAACATTGAACCAGGAAAAACATAGCCAGTTGGCGTGGTATGACCAACCGTTATTTCCAATTTGGGCGGAGAGGGAAGCTCATCCGCTATCGCGCCTTGTGACAGCCAAATAAACGCTGAGAAAAATATCCAGCTAAATGCATAGGCGCCAAAACCTAAGTCATTTTTTCCTGAAGATAATTTATTCATTTCATCTTTCCCCGCTACACCAAGTCGTGTCCAGACTGGCTGATACGGGGCAGTATGTAGCCTCGGGCCTTAGTTGACCAGACTCTGAATCGGCGCCGGCACGCGCCCGCCGTAGCGTACGAAGGCGTTGGGTGAATTGCCCTGGTTCACGGCCATGATCGGCCCTTCTCCCAATAAGCCGCCGAAGCGCACGGTATCGCCGGCTTTCTTGCCGGGCACGGGAATCAGACGCGCTGCCGTGGTTTTCTTGTTGATCACACCAATGGCCATTTCGTCGGCGATGACCGCCGCGATCATCTCGGCCGAGGTGTCGCCGGGGATCGCCACCATGTCGAGGCCCACCGAGCACACGCAGGTCATGGCTTCGAGTTTTTCCAGGGTCAGGGTGCCCGCGGCGGCGGAGGCGGCGATGTTGAGGTCTTCGCATACCGGGATGAAGGCGCCGCTGAGGCCGCCCACGTGGGAGCTGGCGAAGGCGCCGCCTTTTTTGACCGCATCGTTCAACATGGCCAGGAACGCGGTGCTGCCCGGCGCGCCGATGCAGGGCAGGCCCACGCTTTGGAAGATTTCGCCCACGCTATCGTTGTGGTTGGGCGTGGGGGCAAGCGACAGGTCGACGATGCCGAACGGCAGGCCGAGCGTGTCGGCCACTTCGCGGCCCACCAGTTCGCCGGCGCGGGTGAGGCGCGCGGCGGCCTGTTTGATGGTTTCCGAAATGCGGCTGAGGTCGAGCTGTTTGTTGTCTTCGATGGCGCGCAGGATGGCATTTTTCACCACGCCCGGACCGCTCACGCCCACGCTCACCACCGCGTCCGCTTCGCCGATGCCGAGGTAGGCGCCGGCCATGAAGGGCACGTCCTGGGGGATGTTGGCGAACACCACCAGCTTGGCGGCGGCGAGGCCGTCCTGGGCCTTGGTGAGTTCGGCGGCTTCCTTGATCACCAGGCTCATGCGGTTGATGGCGTCCATGTTCAGGCCGGCGCGGGTGGAAGCCACGTTGACCGAGGCGCACAGGCGTGAGGTTTGGCTCAGTGCGCGGGGGATGGCGTCCATCAGCATGCGGTCGCCCCGGCTGGCGCCTTTTTCCACCAGCGCGGAAAAGCCGCCGATGAAGTCGATGCCGAGCTGGCTGGCGGTTTCGTCGAGTTGCAGCGCCACTTCCACCAACTGATCGGCCGTGAAGGGCGCGCCCACCACGGCGATGGGGCTGATGGAAATGCGCTTGTTGGCCACCTGGATGCCGTAGCGGCGGCCGATGCGGTTGCAGGTGGGCACCAGCTTGTCGGCGGTGCGCATGAGCTTGTCGTGCACCTTGCCCTTGAACGTGGCCAGGTTGTCGCTGACGCAATCGGTGAGGTTGATGCCGACGGTCACGGTGCGCAGGTCGAGGTTTTCTTCCTGGACCATGGCGAGGGTGGAGAGGATTTCCTTGTTGCTGAGCATGGCCTTACCTGTCGATGTGGCTTACCGCTTCGAAGATCTTGCGGTGCTGAATGTTGATACCGAGCCCGAGGCGTTCGCCGATCGCGGCAAGATCGCTGCGCAGGTTGTCCATGACGGTGGCGCGGGGCACGTCGGCCTCGAAGATCATGACGTTGTCGAAGCGGCCGCTGCCGCCGGTGAAGCGGGCGTAGAGATTGGTGATGTTGAGCCCGTGCTGGCTCAGCGTGGTGGAGATCGTGGCGATCAGCCCGCGCTGGTCGGGGCCGCTGGCGGTAACCACGTAGGGCTGCGTTTCCGGCAGCGGGATCGGCGCGGGGGGCGCGTAGTGGTTCACGTGCACGAACAGGTGCTGGTCGCTGCATTCGGCGCGCAGGGCTTCCTTGAGGGTGTCGGGGTTTTCATCATCCGGGATGGAGGCGATCACCAGGGCGCCGAAGATATCCTGCAGCAGCGTCTGGCTGATGTTTTCGATGTTGCCGTTGTGGGCGGCGATCACGCGCGTCACGGCGGCAATGATGCCCGGCTGGTCCTGGCCCAGCACGGAAATTAAGACTTTGTTCACGACTCTCCCCGGAATGTGCGGATGCGGTTTGGCGCGCGCAGACTACCGCATTAGTCAATTTGTAGCGATGCCTGGGCCCGGAAAAATACGGCGATGTGGCGTTCAGCCAGGTTTGCGGAACATCGAGGTGAGCGTCTTGATCTCGCCAGGGCTTTCCAGCGTATAGCCGGGCAGGGCGGAAACCGCCACGTGGAAGGCCTTGCTGCGCATGATGGCCTGCAGGCGCTTCATCGGCTCGGTGTCGATGAGCTGCTTGAGGCAGACGAAAAAGTAATCCTCGGTGACCAGCGGCACGAAATCCAGGTCGAACTGGCGCGCGGCGGCTTCCACCCCGAACGCCACGTCCGCCATGTTGCTGGCCACGTAGGACGCCACCGCGGAATGGGTGAATTCGATCTGCGTGTAGCCGTTGATGCGGTTGCCGTCGAGGCGGTGCTGCGCCAGCAACTGCTCGAACAGCAGCCGGGTGCCGGAATCGGGATCGCGGTTGACGAAGCGCACGGCGGGATCGAGCAGCCGCTGCAGCGAGTCGATGCGCTGCGGGTTACCGCGTTTGACCATCAGGCCCATTTCCCGCTTCACGAAACTGACCACCCGGTGCAGGTCGGGCGACAGCACCCCCTTCACCGCCGCCACGCTGCGCTTGCGCAAGCTCCCGCGCGGCAGGTGCATGCCGGCCAGATCGCATTCCCCGCGCGTCAGCGATACCAGCGAGTTCTGGTTGCTGACGTAGCGCAGGTCCAGACCGATGTCCGGTTCGCTGTTGAACAGCTCGCGCAGATGGGCCACGGCAAACCCGTGGCTGGCGTGGATACGCAGCATGGACGAGCCGTGGGGCAGGAACTGCATGAGTTCGGTCTGCAGCTCCTGCGACAGGTTTTCCAGCTGCGGCTTCAGCCGGGCCTGCAGGCGCTGCCCCGCCCACACCAGCTTTTCGCCGAAGGGCGTCAGCGCGCTGCCCTTGCCCTGGTGCCGTTCCACCAGGGGCGCGTCGAAGAAGGCCGACCATTTCTCGATGAGGTTCCAGGCGTGGCGATAGGAAAGCTGCGCGGCCTGCGCGGCGCTCGTGATCTTGCCCGTGGCGCGGATCTCGTTGAGAAAGCCGAGGGTTATCGTGATGGATTCGGAGTGGTCTTCCTTATGGAAGCGCCACACCGGGTCGATTTCGATCTTGATCATGGTTGCTGGGTGCCTCGCGCATCATCGATACATGCAATTTTGTGCATATTTAGATACACAATTGAATAGGCGTTCGATTTCATATGTCGGGAGGGGAATACCGGCATTTTATAGCATATTCCCAATATAAATGCAGGGGGTCTATGATGAGTACTCTGCAAAGAGCCTTCAAAGGCCCGCCTTTATATGAACTAAATTTCCTATTTGGAGTATGCAATGCCCGTTTCACCTTCCCTCTCCCGGCAGGACCTGTTCATCGACGGCAAGCGCGTTGCGCCGCTGTCCGGCCGTTATTTCGACACGCTTGATCCCTCCACCGAGCAGCCCGTTGCCAGCGTGGCGGAAGCGGATGCGGCGGACATCGACGCCGCCGTACGCTCGGCGCGCGCGGCCTTCAACGGGGAATGGAGCCAGATGCGCGCCGCCGACCGCGGCAAGCTGCTGCTGCGGTTCGCCGAGGTGATCCAGGCCGCCACCGATGAGTTGGTGGAACTGGAAAGCCTGGATTCGGGCAAGCCGGTGTCGGCGATACGGCGCCAGGACCTGCCGGCGGTGGTGGACACCCTGGTCTATTACGCCGGCATGGCGGACAAGATCAACGGTCAGGTGATTCCCGCGCGCAACGACGCGCTGACCTACACCGTGCGTGAACCGCTTGGCGTGGTGGGCGCCATCATTCCCTGGAACTTCCCGCTGATGATCGGCATGTGGAAGATCGCTCCGGCGCTGGCCTGCGGCTGCACCGTGGTGCTCAAGCCCGCGGAAATCACCCCGCTCACTGCGCTGCGGCTCGGCGAACTGGCGATCGAAGCCGGCCTGCCGCCCGGCGTGCTGAACGTGGTGCCCGGCTTCGGCAACGTGGCCGGCCAGGCGCTGGTGGAGCATCCGGACGTGGACAAGATCAGCTTTACCGGCTCCCCCGCGGTGGGGCGGCGCATCCTGCAGGGCTCCGCCGGCAACTTCAAGCGCGTGAGCCTGGAGCTTGGCGGCAAATCCGCCAACATCATCTTTGCCGACGCCAACCTGGACCTTGCCGTGAAGGCGGCCGCTTCGGGCATTTTCTTCAACAGCGGGCAGGTGTGCTCGGCCGGCTCGCGCGTGCTGGTGCAGCGCGACATCTACCAGGACATCGTGGAACGTATCGCGGCGCGCGCCAACACCATGCGCGTGGGCGATCCGCGTGACAGCAAGACCAACATGGGGCCGCTGGTTTCCGAAGTACAGATGCAGCGCGTGCTCAACTACGTGGATGTGGGCCGCAGCGAAGGCGCCAGGATCGTGTGCGGTGGTGAGCGTGCCGGCGACCGCGGCTACTACGTGCAGCCCACGGTATTCGCCGACGTGCAGCCGCAAATGCGGATTTCGCGCGAGGAAATCTTCGGCCCCGTGGCGGCGCTGATTCCCTTTGCCGACGAGGACGAAGCGCTGGCCATCGCCAACGGCACCGACTACAGCCTGGCCGCCGGCGTGTGGAGCAACGACATCGGCCGCGTGCATCGCTTCACCCGCAAGCTTCGTGCGGGCACCGTGTGGGCCAACACCTACGGCCCCACCGACATCCGCCTGCCCTGGGGCGGCGTGCGCGATTCCGGGCTTGGCCGCGAGCACGGCGAGGCGGCAATCGAAAACTTCACCGAACCCAAGGTCGTGTGGATCAACACCGGCGCTTGAGCATCGTTCGCGACGGAAACGCCGGACCTTCGGCGTTTCCCCAAGGGGGCTTTGCCCTGATTACTGGAGGTTACTATGCGAGTGGCAATCATTGGACAACAGGCTTTCGGCGCCAGCGTGCTCGAAGCGTTTCTGGCCAGAGGCGACGAAGTGGCAGGCGTGTTCTGCGCGCCGGAAAAAGCCGGCGCCAAAGCCGATCCCCTGCGTCTGGAAGCGGAAAAACACGGCTTGAAAGTGTTTCAGTTCGCCTCGCTGCGCGGTGAAGACGCCGAGCAGGCACTGCGTGAACTCAACGTGGACATCGGCATCATGGCCTACGTGCTGCAGTTTGCGCCGCAGTCGTTCGTCAACATTCCGCGGCACGGCATGCTGCAATATCACCCCTCCTTGCTGCCTGCCTATCGTGGCCCGAGCGCCATCGGCTGGTCCATCATCAAGGGGGAAAAACAGACCGGGCTGAGCATATTCCGTCCCACCGACGGCCTCGACGAAGGGCCGGTGGTGCTGCAGAAAACCGTGGACATTGGCCTGGAGGACACGCTTGGCAGCGTCTATTTCGACAAGCTGTTTCCGCAGGGCGTGGCCGCCATGCTGGAAGCGGCGGACCTGGTAATGGCGGGCAAGCATCAGGAAGTGGTGCAGGATGAAAGCCTGGCCGGCTACGAAGGCTGGTGCAAGGATCGCGAAGCCGAAATCCATTGGAGCCAGCATCTGGACCAGATCCACAACCTGATCCGCGGCTGCAACCCCGCGCCGGGCGCCTGGACCCTGGTGCACGGCCACAAGGTGCGGATTTACGACTGTACCCGCCACGTGGCGCGCCGCTTTGGTGACGTAAAAGGCAAGCCGGGCGAAATCTGCGCCATTGGCGACGCCAGCATCGAAATCACCGTGCAGGGCGGCCGCCTTGAAATCCACAAGGTGCGTGCCGATGGCGCCGGCAAGATTTCGGCGGCCGATTTTGCCCGCGCCGAAGGCCTGGCGGTTGGCGATCAGTTCGCGTCCGCTGCACCACAGGTGTCTGCGGCGGAAAGCCTGCCGAAGCAGGGCAGCATTGGTTGAAGCGGCGTTTTTGTTTGGCTTTCGCTATAGCTAACTGGACATAGCGAGGCGGTTCGTCCGCAGGCAGGCGCGCCGCCTTGGACACAACCCCCACCGCCCGCGTTCCCCAGAGAATCCTCTGGAGGGCGCGGGCGGTGTGCATTTCAGGCAGGAAAAGGTGGCCGGCGGCGCAGGATGTCGATGCGCCTGCCGGGCAGGGTGGGTTTACTCGGCGGCGGGCGCTTTCGGCTTTCTGCCGCGGCGCTTGCCGGTGGTGGCTTTGGACGTGCTCCCGGGAGGGCGGCCCCGTTTCTTGGCAACGGTGGAGCCGGGCTTGCGGCCGCGTTTGCTCTTGACCAATACGCCCGTCAGGTCGGCCGCGGAGAGCTTGTACAGTTCCGCCATGCGCTTGATTTCCCTGAGGGCGGAGGTTCTGTTTTTCTTGAGCAGTTTCGCCTCTTCCTTTTCGAGAGCGGCCATCTGCTTACGGATTTCGATGAGTTTTTCGTTTGCCATAGTGCCTTTCTTTTTTGGGTTGATCTTTCGGATTGACCTTTCGGCTTGACAATAAAAATGTCACAGCCACTGATCGGCTTTGGCCATACTACCCCGCTGCATGGAACGCTTCCAATACTGCCTTAGTTTTTTTAATTGCGCAGCTATTTATAAAAAATATGAACGGCACCGCGCTTTTTGGCCGCAACGGCGTGATAATTTCCCGCCCATCCGTCCGGTGGTCCATCACCATCCTGCTCCGTCCTGGAGCAATGCGGCACTGACGCAGTGAGTCGACATTCATGAATGACCCGATGTGCACGCCTGTTTTTTACCTGGTAATACCCGCCTACAACCCCGGTGCGGTGGTATTGAACGTGGTGGCCGATGCGCTGCCTTTCGTGGACAAATTGATCCTGGTGAACGATGGCTGCGATGCCGAAAAC
>DATMFX010000211.1:0-3555 GCA_035555995.1 Hyphomicrobiales bacterium
GGAACAGGCCTGGCGCTGGGTGGACCGGATACTGCAGCTATGGCAGCAGAACGGCGAAAAGCCCGACCCCTACCCGGCCGGCTCCTGGGGCCCCAGTTCCTCCATTGCGCTGATCGCGCGCGACGACCGCGAATGGGACGAATGAGCGGCCGTTGCAACACCGCGTAACCCATACAGCTGCCGTTCGTAATCCTGCACCGCGCGCGCCCAGGTGAAGCGTGCGGCGGCCGCGGCGCGGCACAGCGTCTGCCATTGCTGCGGCGCATCGCGATATACCTGCCGCGCCTGGCGGAACACGGCCAACAGCGCCGCGCCTTGCGCCGCGGAATCGCCGCCCTTGAACACGAAGCCATTGTCGAAATGGCGCACGGTATCCGCCAGCCCGCCCACGCCATGCACCAGGCAGGGCGTGCCGGCACGCATCGCCAGCATCTGGCTGATGCCGCAGGGTTCGAACACGCTCGGCATCAGGAACAGGTCGCCGTAGCGATACAGGGATTCACCCAGCGCCTCGGCATAACCGCAGAAGAACAGCAGATTGTCGTGGCGGCACATCGCCTCCATCATGAATTGCTCGCAGGCGGCATCGCCGCTGCCGAGCACCAGCATCAGGCCATCGCCAAGCTGTTCCAGCAAATGGTCGAGTACGCTTTTCCCATCCAGTTCCAGCATCAACAGGCCGATTTTCTGCGGCGTCAGGCGCCCCACCGAACTCACCACGAAACCATCGGGGGGCGCACGTTCGCGCCAGGCCTGCAGGCGGCGCTGCGCATGGAACCAGGAAGCCTTGATGCTGGCGCGGTCGCCCACCCAGCTGGCAAGCGCGGCTTCGGCCTGATCTGCCAGTTGCACCTTGCCGGGCGTGGGCGCGCCAAGCAGCTCGGGCGGATATTCACACCCGTTGAGAATGCCGTGCAGGCGTCCCTGCGCGCTCAGCCGCGCCAGATCATGCTGCAGGCCCTCGCCCCGGACCAGGCCAAAGGCGGGATCGCTGGGTTCGATGATTTCCGCCGCGTACGTGGGCGACACCACGTGCACCTGGTCGGCCAGGTTGATGCCGGCGCGCATCAGGTTGAGGCAGTCCGGCCAGCGCGGATCGGCCACCAGGGCGGTATCCAGTTTCATGTCGGCAAACCAGCGTTCCGGCGACGACCAACTGTTCCGTAACGGGCGGATGCCCTGCAGCGACAGGTTGTGGATGGTGAACACCGTCGGCAGGCGCCGCAGCGCCCCGTAGGCGCGATGAAAGCGGCGCAGCAGCAACAGCGTGGCGGCATGCCAATCGTGCGCGTGGATCAGGTCGACGCTGCCCAGGGCGCCGCTGGCCAGCGCATAGGCCACCCCCTGGCAGAACAGCGCGAACTTGACGGCATCGGTGGCGAAGGGCTCTTCGAGATCGTGGCAATAAATCTGTCCTGCGCCGCACGCGCCGAACAGCGGATGATCCAGCGTCAACAACCGTACGCCCGCCGGCTCCTGCGGCATGCGCAATTCGTGCAGTTCCAGCGTTTCCAGCGCTCTGGCGAATTCCACCGTCAGGGTGTGCAGCAGCCGCGCCTGCGGCAGGTGCGACAGCTGCTGGTAGGCGGGAATCAGCACCGTGACCTCGTGCCCGGCCTGCGCCAGCGCACGCGGCACGTCGCGCACCACGTCGGCCACCCCGCCCACCTTGGCGCCTGGCAGTGCCGCGTTTTCCGCCGCCACCATCAGAATATGCATGCCTACACTCCCACGCTCTGGCCCAGCATGGCACGGGTAACCAGGGTGACACCGCTACGGGTGACGCGAAAGCCGCGCGCGCGGTCTTCCTCGGCATCCCAGCCGATGCGCGTGTGCGGCGGTATCACGCAGCCGCGGTCGATGATGGCGCGGCGTATCGCGCAGTGGCGTCCCACGTCGCATTCGGGCAACAGCACCGATTCCTCGACGCTCGACCAGGAATTGGTACGCACGTTGGAATACAGCACCGAACTCACCACCTTGGAGCCCGAGACGATACAGCCGCTGGATACCAGCGAATCGACCGCATAGCCGCGGCGGTCCTCGTCGTTGAACACGAACTTGGCCGGCGGCAGCTGCTCCTGAAAGGTCCAGATCGGCCAGCGCGGATCGTAGAGATTGAGCGGCGGCACCGGCAGCGTCAGCTCGATGTTGGCCATCCAGTAGGAATCCAGCGTGCCGACGTCGCGCCAGTACGGCTCCACTTCGCTGTTTACGTCCTCGAAGCGGTAGGCATACACCCGGTTGCCTTCGATGATCGAGGGAATGACGTTCTTGCCGAAGTCGTGGTCGGAGCGCAGGTTGCGGCTGTCGCGGCGCAGCTGGTCGAACAGGAATTCGGTCTTGAACAGATAGTTGCCCATCGATGCCAGGCACTTGTCCGGGTTGTCCGGCAACGGCTTGGGATGGGCCGGTTTTTCCTCGAAGCCAATGATGCGATCGTTGCGGTCCACCTCGATCACGCCGAACGTGCCAGAGGCCTCCTCCACCGACACCACCTTGCAGGCCAGCGTCATGTCGGCGTCGATTTCGCGCTGGTAGGCGAGCATGGCGCCGTAGTCCTGCCGGTACACGTGGTCGCCGGACAGGATCAGCACGTAGGTGGGAATCTCGCCGCGGATGATGTCGATGTTCTGGAACACCGCGTCCGCCGTGCCCTGATACCAGTTGCCCGAGGTACGCTGCGAGGCCGGCAGTATCTCCACCCCCTCGCCCAGCTCCTTCTTGAAGTGCCCCCAGCCGCGCACCAGATGCTTGATCAGCGAATGCGCCTTGTACTGGGTGACCACGCCCACCCGGCGGATGCCCGAGTTGATGCAGTTGGACAGTGGAAAGTCGATGATGCGGAACTTGCCACCGAAGAACAGCGCCGGTTTGGCTCGCCATTCGGTCAGTTCGTGCAATCGCGTACCGCGCCCGCCGGCGAGAATGAGCGCATAGGTATCGCGCGTGAGCCTGCTGACATAACGATCTGAACTGAAGGGCATGAAGCTATCCTCTTGCGGTCAAATGTCAGGATTGTTGGGCATTGCCTGCGGCAACTGCCAGATTTCGCGCGCATAGGCGCGAATGGTGCGGTCACTGGAAAAGAAGCCGCTGTGGGCGGTGTTGAGTATGCTCATGGTGGTCCAGCGCTCGATGTCCGCGTAGGCCGCCGCGGCCCGCTGCTGCGCCTGCACGAAGGAGGTGAAATCCGCCGCCGTCAGCCACGGATCGCCTGGGCTGCGGATGCTGTCGATCAAAGGCTGGAACAGGCCCGGCTCGTCGCGGCTGAAATGGTCGTTCTGCAACAGTTCCATCACCCGCGCCAGCGCCGGGTCGGCGGTGATGTAGGCCTCGGGGCGATAATCCCGGCGCGTGGCTTCCACCTCTTCGGCGTTCAAGCCGAACAGGAAGAAATTTTCCTCCCCCACCGCGTTGCGGATCTCGATGTTGGCGCCATCCAGGGTGCCGATGGTCACGGCGCCGTTCATCATGAACTTCATGTTGCCGGTGCCCGATGCTTCCTTGCCGGCAGTGGAAATCTGCTCGGAGAGATCCGTGGCGGGGCAGATG
>DATMFX010000212.1:0-4050 GCA_035555995.1 Hyphomicrobiales bacterium
CCTGCCCGGCCCTCCCGGCACCGACCTGATCAAACGCACACCCACCCCGGTGCTGATCATGACCAGCTACGCCAGCCTGCGCAGTGCCATCGATTCCATGAAGATCGGCGCCGTCGACTACATCTCCAAGCCTTTCGAACACGACGAAATCCTCAACGCCATCTCGCGCGTGGTCAACGAGGACATCAAGGCCCGCAACATCACCCGCCGCCACCCGCGCCCCAACGAGGAACCGGTGATCGGCATGATCGGCAGCTGCCCGCAGATGCTCGAGTTGTTCCGCCGCATCCGCAAGGTGGCGATGACCAACTCGTCGGTATTGATCCAGGGCGAATCCGGCACCGGCAAGGAACTGGTGGCGCGCGCCGTGCATGAAGCCAGCTCACGCCGCGATTCCAACCTGATCTCGGTGAACTGCGCCGCCATTCCGGAAAACCTGATCGAATCCGAACTGTTCGGGCATGAAAAGGGTTCCTTTACCGGCGCCACCTCCACGCGCACCGGGCTGGTGGAGGCCGCCAACAACGGCACGCTGTTCCTCGACGAAATCGGCGAACTGCCGTTGGATGCGCAGGCACGCCTGCTGCGCGTGCTGCAGGAACACGAAATCCGCAAGGTAGGCTCGGTGCAGTCGCAAAAGGTGGACGTGCGCCTGGTGGCCGCCACCCACCGCGACCTCAAGCAGTTCGTGCGCGAAGGCCGCTTTCGCGAAGACCTGTTCTACCGCATCAACGTAATGCCGCTGCAGCTGCCGCCGCTGCGCGAACGCGGCAACGACATTCTGGAACTGGCCGACCGCCTGCTGGTCAGCACCTGCAAACGGCTTGGCGTGGAGCCGATGAGCTACAGCGCCGACGCCATCCAGGCCATCACCACCTACCCCTGGCCCGGCAACGTGCGCGAACTGGAAAACGCCATCGAGCGCGCGGTGATCCTCACAGAGGACAACGTGATCGCCATAGAACTGCTGGGGCTGGACGTGGAACTGGTCAAGATCGACGGCAAGAACGTCTACCGCCTCGAATCGCATGAGGACAAGGAAGAGCCGGCCACCGAGAGCATCGACAACGATCCGCAGGAGGATCTGTCGCTCGAGGAATACTTTCAGCGTTTCGTCCTGGAACACCAGGACCACATGAACGAAACCGAGCTGGCCAAGAAGCTGGGCATCAGCCGCAAATGTCTGTGGGAGCGCCGTCAGCGCTTCGACATTCCACGCCGCAAGCGTGGCGGCTGAACACGCCGGCGCTCATCACCGTTCCCACTCCGTTGTAACGCCGTTACCAACGCCACACCCCTGTTCCCCCTTCCCCGCGGCGTTACTCTGTTACTGAATTGGTTACATATCTAAACAGTTCAGTAACACAAAAAGCGTTGAACCCGAATTCTGTTTTATTTCAACTCGGTTTAAGTGATTGAATTTAATAAAATTCATGGTTTTTGCACAAACTGGCACGAACTCTGCTTTGTATTAGGCACGGCAATCGGAAAACAACTATAAAACAACAAAAACAATAAGAGTGCTTGCCGTTAGCTCCCAAGACCGACGGGATCGTTGGAAGACCGTAGAAGACCGAAATCGGCCACGGTTTGAATCGAGGGAGTGTTGATTGCCAGGGGTTTCCCTATTGTGAAGGTCGTTGACCGATAACAAGAAAAACCAGGCATGGATGTCAGATAGCTAAAAATAACAACAAAGCTACTCGCATTGGCCCGGGGAGGCCTAGCCTCCCCGGGTTTTTAATTTCCGGATTTCCTGAATTTCCCACTCCCCCCTGGACAATTGGCTCCCCTGCGGTACTCCAGTGTAGAATGCCGCCACTTTTTCATCGTGCGCAGTGGATTTACCCATTTCAGACGAACGGCCCACAAGTTCCACGCCGGCAGCTTTACCCCAACTGCGTATCATCAGCAGGGCAGAGCACGGCATCTCTCGCCAGCAGATCAGTCCCAACTGTCTCAAGGTGCTCTATACCCTCAATGATGCCGGTTACCAGGCGTTCATCGTGGGGGGAGGCATACGCGACCTGCTGTTGGGCATGAAGCCGAAAGACTTCGACATCGCCACCAATGCCACGCCCGAGGAAATTCGCGCGCTGTTTCGCAACTCGCGCCTGATCGGCCGCCGCTTCCGTATCGTCCACATACACTTCGGTCGCGAGATCTATGAGGTATCCACCTTCCGCGCCCAGAGCGGCGAGGCAACCGAAGTGGTACAGGGCGGGATGAGCAAGGCGGAGCGCAACCTGCAGTCGGTGCAGTCGGCCGAAGGCATGATCCTGCGCGACAATGTCTACGGCACCATCGAAGAAGACGTGATGCGCCGCGACTTCACCGTCAACGCGCTCTATTACACGGTACAGAATTTCGAGGTCCATGATTACGTCGACGGCCTTGCCGACATCGACCGGCGCTGCCTGCGCATGATCGGCAATCCCGAGCAGCGCTACCGCGAGGATCCGGTGCGGGTGCTGCGCGCCATCCGCCTGTCCGCCAAGCTCAATTTCAGCATCGATCCCGTGACCGAAGCCCCGCTGCGCCCCTGCGCGGCGCTGTTGCGTTCGGTGCCGGCGGCGCGGCTGTTCGATGAATTCATGAAGCTGTTCTTCGCCGGCCACAGCGAACATACCCTGGATCTGTTGCGCCAGTACGGCGTGTTCGACGTGCTGTTCCCGGAAACCGCCGCCGCGCTGGCGCAGGACGACGGCAAGTTCCTCAGCCTGCTGCGCCTGGCCTGTGCCAGCACCGATGCCCGCATCAACGAAGACAAGAGCGTCACGCCCGCCTTCCTGCTGGCGGTGCTGCTGTGGCCCGCCTTGCAACTGCGCCTGGAACACGCGCTTGCCGAAGGCGCCCCCGCCCTGCCCGCCTTGCAGGACGGCGGCCTCGATCTGTTGCTGGCGCAACTGGACCGCATCGCCATTCCCAAGCGCTTCAGCGTGCCGATGCGCGAAATCTGGGAACTGCAGCTGCGGCTGCCGAATCGCCGCGGCCGGCGTGCCCATCTGCTGCTCGGCCACAAGCGCTTCCGCGCCGCCTACGACTTTCTGATGCTGCGCGAAGCCAGCGGCGAAGACCTGCAGGGTCTCGGCGCATGGTGGACACAGTTCCAGCAAGGCGATCCTGCCGAGCAGGACGCCATGGTGAATGGGCTCGATGGCCGTGGCCAGCATGCCGGCGCGCGCAAGCGGCGGGTAAAATCCCGACGCAAAAAAACACCGACGCCGCCCGACGGCGCCGATTGAACGGAACCGTAAGTGACAGACCAACTCGGACAGCTTCCCTCGCCACCCGGCTACATCGCGGTGGAAGGCCCGATAGGGGTGGGCAAGACCTCGCTCGCCAAACGCCTGGCGGCATCCTTCAACTACGAAACGCTGCTGGAGCGCAGCGAGGAAAACCCCTTTCTCGACCGCTTCTACCGCGATCCCAAGCGCATGGCGCTATCTACTCAACTGTTCTTTCTGTTCCAGCGCGCCCGGCAGTTGCAGGAACTGCGCCAGAGCGACCTGTTCGAACCGGTGCGGGTGGCCGACTTTCTGATGGAAAAGGATCGCCTGTTCGCCCGCCAGAATCTCGATACGGACGAATTCGCGCTGTATGAAAACGTCTACAAACACCTGACCATCGACGCGCCCACGCCGGACCTGGTGATCTACCTGCAGGCCCCGGTGGATACCCTGAAGCAGCGCATCCAGAAGCGCGGCATCCCCGCCGAACAGCTGATCCAGGACGACTACCTGCTCAACCTGAGCAATGCCTACACCGACTTCTTCCACTACTACGACGCCAGCGCGCTGCTGGTGGTGAACTGCAGCGAAGTGGATTTCGTGCACAACGACGAAGACTACGACCAGTTGCTCAAGCAGATACTGGCCGTGCGCAAGGGCACCCGCAACTACTTCAACCCCTCCCCCAGCCTGTTGTAGCCCGCGCGGGGGCGCAACCCTGGCGCTATAATGCCCGCCTCACGCCACAGGAGTACGCCGTGCGCAAGATCACGCTTCACACCCTGCAGGAAATGAAACAGCACGGCGAAAGATTCGCCTG
>DATMFX010000213.1:0-2437 GCA_035555995.1 Hyphomicrobiales bacterium
TTCGGCAACCGCACGCTGAGCTTTCTCATCACCGAGCCGCACGACCGCCTCATGGTCACCTCCAACTCGCGCATCGAAGTGCACTATCGCGCGCCCGATCCGGACGCGGCCGCCGCACCGTGGGAAAGCGCGTTGGTGCACGACCCCTACCAGCCCGAGCCCATGGACGTGGCGGAAATGCGCCTGCCGTCTCCGCACGTCGAATGCATGCCGCTGAGCCAGCAATACGCCGACCGTTTCTTTCCTCCCGGCCGCCCCTGGCTCGAGGCCATGCTGGATCTGACGCAACACATCAAGAACGAATTCGTTTACGACCCACGCGCCACCAGCGTTTCCACGCCACTGGAAGAAGTCATCAGCAGCCATCGCGGCGTGTGCCAGGATTTCGCCCACCTGATGCTGAGTTGTTTGCGTTCGCTGAAACTGCCGGCACGCTACGTCAGCGGCTACGTGCTGAACGAACCGCCGCCCGGCGTGGCCAAGCTCGAAGGCAGCGATGCTTCGCACGCCTGGGTGGAAACCTGGCTGCCCACGCTTGGCTGGGTGGGCTTCGATCCCACCAACGGCAAACTGGCCGATCACGAATTTCTCACCATTGCCTGGGGACGCGACTACATGGACGTGACGCCACTGCGCGGCATGGTGCTTGGCGGTGGTTCGCACAACCTCACGGTACGCGTCAGCGTGTCGCAGGAAACGCCTGACTGATCTCCATCACGGAACCGAACGGTTCGATTCGCCCCGAAAAAATCAGCAATTATTGTGAAATTGCCGCGCGGCTCTTCCGGCTTCGCGCGGCATCGTGTTAACTAGGCGTCTTAAAAAATAGCAGCGCGACGCCAGCACTCGCGGCACCGGCACGTCGCGCGCCTTGCGAGGGGATCATCCATGTTTCTGCCTGCCCGACCGGGCTTGTCACCATTGCTGTCGACACTGGCGGCATTCATGTTGCTCGCGCCGACTGCACAGGCGCATCACCCGATCGAAGCCAAGTTCGACGTCAACGCCAGCAACACATTGCAGGGACAGGTGAGCGCGGTCGACTGGTCCAATCCGCACGTGCATGTCTTCATCAACGTGAGCGATGCCGATGGCAGCCTTACCAACTGGGCGCTCGAATTGCCAAGCCGCATCGAACTGGAATGGAGCGGCTGGCTGCCGGATACGCTCAGCGTCGGTGAACGGGTAGAGGTTACCGGCTGGCAGGCGCTCAACGGCACGCATCAATTGTGGGTGGAGAATCTTGCCGGCGCCGATGGCAGCGCGGTCTATACTGTACCGGACGATATATTTGAAAAGCGCCTGGCCGGCCGCGACAATGCCGATACGCCGCGCTGGCCCGACGGCCTGCCGAGGCTGGGTCCGCCGCCCGGCGCAACCGGCTACTGGACATTGCCGGGGCGCAGCAGCCTGGTGGAAGACGGGCGCGACGTGCCCATGGAGTCGCATGGGCTCCTGAACAATCTCGACGATGCCGCCAAGGTGGCGCCGTTCCAACCCTGGGCCTTGGACCTGTACCGCCTGCGCCAGAGCCGCAAATTGCGTGATGACCCTTCGTTCCTTTACTGCGTGCCGCCCGGCGGCCCACGCCAGTTCCAGCTGCCCTACGGCGTGCAGTTCGTCGAGGAAAAAGCCCATCGGCGCCTCTTCGTCCTGCTCAGCGGCGGCAATGGCAACTGGCGGCAAATCTACACCGACGACCGCAGCAATGTCGGCCAGGTGAGCGGCAACGATGACAACCCGCTGTTCTACGGCCGCGCCAGGGCGCATTGGGAAGGCGACACGCTGATCGTGGAAACCACCGGCTTCAACGAAGGCTTCTGGTTTTCCAACGGCGGCCTGCCGCACACCCGCCACCTGCAGCTCACCGAGCGCTTCACCCGCACCGATCTCGACACGCTGCATTATTCGGTGACAGTGAACGATCCTGGCGCCTACACCCGCGCCTGGACCAGCAGCTGGGATCTGCAATGGCTGCCCGGCGAAGAACTGCCCGAATACTACTGCCAGGACAACCGCCCGTGAGCGCGGCCACCAGGAGTGCCGTCATGACCCTATCCATTCATCGTCTCGCCGCCGCCCTGTTCGTGGCGCTGCTTGGCTGCAATGCCACCGCCTGGGCCGCCGATGACGCACCCGCGGCGGGTCCGGCGCCGCGCCACGACGATGGCCGCATCAACTTCGGCGCCGAACCGGGCGAGGCCGGCTACTGGAGCCGGGTAACCGCCAACCTGGTGATCAACCCCGATTCCTACGAAGCCCGCGCCACGCTCACCGCGCCGGTACACATCGACGACATCCCGCTGCAGCCCTGGGCACGCGCGCTCACCAATTTCCGCCACGAACTCTTCCTGGCCAGCGAGCCCTACACGCGCTGCAAGCCGGCCGGCGGTCCGCGCCAGATCATGTCGCCGTACGGTTTCGAAATCGTGGACAT
>DATMFX010000214.1:0-4540 GCA_035555995.1 Hyphomicrobiales bacterium
CGCGCGACGTGCGTGAGCCGACCTTCATGGAGCTGTTCAACAACCGCGGCGGCGCCGGCGCCAACGTGGAAGATCCGTTGACGGGCAACAACTACCTGGTCACGGCCAGCGGCGGCGGCAACCCCAACCTCAAGCCGGAAATCGGCAATACCGTGGTGGCGGGTTTCGTGTTCGAGCCGTCCTGGCTCGATGGCCTGCAGTTCTCGACCGACTGGTACAAAGTCGAGATCGAGGACGCCGTAAGCTCGCTCGGCGCACAGCGCATCGTCGACGGCTGCTACCTGCTGGGCGACACGGGCCTTTGTTCCTCGATTCAGCGCAATGCCGATGGCCTGATCACCAAGATCGACAACGGTTACCTGAACGTGGCGCAGGCCAAGGTAGAAGGCGTGGACGTGGAAGTGATCTACCGTGCCGAGCCGAACCTGTTCGCCGACCAACTGGAACGGTTCACCCTGCGCGGCCTGGTAGGCCACATCATCGAGCGTTCGGATACGCCGCTCGACGGCACGCCGCTGGACATCGCCGGTGTGTTGGGCACGCCTGATCTCAACGCCTTCATCACCGCCGGGTACACGGTGGGCGATTACGGCGTGCAGCTGCAGCAGATCTACGTGGCCGATACCATCCTCAACGTCAACTGGGTGGAAGGCGTGGACGTGGACAAGAACTCGGTGTCTTCCGGCAACTACACCAACCTGCGTCTGCATCGCGAGGGCATTCTCGACAACGGGGGCACCTGGACGGTGTCGCTCAACGTCACCAACCTGTTCGATCGCTCGCCGCCCGTCGTGCCGAACTACAGTTCGGCCGGCACGGCACAGCTGATCCCCGCCGGCTACGACATGTATGGTCGTCGCTACCAGTTGGGGCTCAACCTGAGCTTCTGAGCAGCACTTCTGAAGGAACAGACGAAAATCCCCGCCTCGGCGGGGATTTTTTATTGGGCTAAGGGGTTTTTATCCGCTTACTCCTGAAATCGCGTTATTTGTATGGATTTTGTTAGGGTTTCCCTCATCCATGCGGGTTTGCCGCGCCAGACCTTGCCCTCGGCGAACGGCTGTTTATACTCGCGGCTCGCCCATTTTCCCGTAACAGCGCCGTCATGCCCGTGCCCGCCGACGGCCACACTTCGACACCAGGCCCTTACTGATCGTGCACAAGCCAAG
Source organism: Hyphomicrobiales bacterium (assembly GCA_035555995.1). Classification (GTDB taxonomy): domain Bacteria; phylum Pseudomonadota; class Gammaproteobacteria; order Pseudomonadales; family Pseudohongiellaceae; genus CAILUG01. The sequence continues at coordinate 1,170 of DATMFX010000214.1, forward strand.
CTTTCCCGTTCGCGCCATTGCGTTTCTGCTGCCGCAGTTCCATCCCATTCCCGAAAATGACCGCTGGTGGGGCAAGGGCTTCACCGAATGGTTCAACGTGGCCAAGGCGCGGCCCAATTTCCGCGGCCACCAGCAGCCGCACCGGCCGGCCGACCTCGGCTATTACGACCTGCGCCTGCCCCAGACGCGCCAGCAGCAGGCGGAACTGGCCGCCGCGGCGGGGCTGCACGGCTTCTGCTACTACTACTACTGGTTTGCCGGGCAGCGTTTGCTGGAACAGCCGCTCGAAGGCGTGCTGAACTCCGGCGAGCCGGACTTTCCCTTCTGCGTGTGCTGGGCCAACGAAAACTGGACCCGCACCTGGGATGGCCGCTCGAACGACGTGATGATCGCGCAGGACCACAGCGAGGACGACCACCGCAATTTCATCCACAGCCTGTTGCCGTATTTCCGCGACCGCCGCTACATCACCGTGGACGGCCGCCCGGTGCTGCTGATCTACCGCATCGACATCATCCCCGACGTGCGCCAGGCGGTTTCGCTGTGGCGCAGCGAATGCGCGATCGCCGGCATCGAGGACCCCTACCTGGTGGCGGTGCAGAGCTTCGGCATCGGCGATCCCACGCCGTACGGCTTCGACGCCGCGGTGGAATTTCCGCCGCACGGCACCGACCTGAACTGGCAACGCAACCGCGACTATCGCGACAGGATGCTCAACCCCGACTTCAAGGGCCACATCATCGACATCCAGCGCGTGAGCGATTACGCCAGGACGCGCCCGGTGCCGGCCTATACCAAGTTTCGCGGCGTGGTGCCGCGCTGGGACAACACCGCGCGCCGCCAGGACAACGGCCTGATCCTGGTCAATTCCGAACCTGAGCATTATGCAGAGTGGCTGCGCTGGGCGCTCGACTACACCTGCGAGCATCACAGCGGCGACGAGCGCCTGCTGTTCATCAACGCCTGGAACGAATGGGCTGAAGGCTGCCACCTGGAACCCGACCAGCAATACGGCCACGCTTATCTCGACGCCACGCGCCGCGCGCTGCAGGACACGCTTGCGCGGCGGGAAACGGAACAGGAAACCGCCGCGGATGGGCAGGAAGAAACCGACACCCCCGCCACGTCCGGCGTGCAGGCAGGCATAAACGCCACCTCCACCAGCACCGCGCTTTCCACGCCGTCAGCAGCAGCGCCCACGCCAAGTGTGCCGCCTCCACTGCCCGAAACCACCACCCAACCCACGGCCGGCAACGCGCCGCTCACCCGCGCGCTGCGCGCCGTCTACCGGCGCCTGCCGTTCGCCGACGGCATCAAACAGACATTGGCGCACTGGGCATTCGCCACGTTTCCGCGCCTGCTGAAAGATGGCGCCGCCTACCAGCGCTGGGCGCTGTCGCGCCAGGTATCGTACAGCCGGGAAGTTACCGCGGATGGCGCGGACGCGGGGCTGCCGCCGCCGATCTTCGCCTCCACGATCGCCACCGCAAGCGCGGAGGCCGCCGCCCAGATCCACTTTGCGGAGGTGGAACATCCGCTGGTCTCGGTGATCATCCCCACGTACGGCAAGCCCGCCTACACACTGCACTGCCTGCGCTCGCTGCAAAAGCACAAGCCGCTGGCACCGTTCGAAGTGATCGTGAGCGACGACTGCTCGCCCGACGGCAGCGCACAGCTGCTGGAACGGGTGCGTGGCATTCGCCTGTTGCGCCACACGCAGAACGTCGGCTTTCTGCACAACTGCAACCGCGCCGCCGCGACCGCCCGCGGCAGCTATCTCCTGTTCCTCAACAACGACACCGAAGTGCTCCCCGGCTGGCTGGACGAACTGCTCGACACCTTCGCCACGCAGGAACGGGTGGGGCTGGTGGGTTCCAAGCTGGTGTTCGCCGACGGCTCACTGCAGGAAGCGGGCGGGGTGATCTGGAGCGATGGTTCCGGCACCAACTATGGCCGCGGCGACAATCCCGCCAAGCCGGAATACAACTACCTGCGCGACGTGGACTATTGCTCCGGTGCGAGCCTTATGGTGCCGCGCGCGCTGTTCGACCAACTGGGCGGCTTCGACACCGCGCTGGCACCGGCTTATTACGAAGATACCGATCTCGCCTTCGCCGTGCGCCAGGCCGGCTACCGCGTGGTTTATCAGCCGTTTTCGCAGGTGATCCATTTCGAAGGCATCACCTCCGGCACCGACGTCACCCAGGGCATCAAGTCCTACCAGGTGGTGAACCAGGCGAAATTCCACGCCAAGTGGCAGCAGGTGCTTGCCGCGCACGGCACCTCCACCGGCCTGATCCGCCGGCAACGCGAACGGCAGGCGCAGCGCCGCGCACTGGTGGTGGACGTGGTCACGCCGATGCCCGACAAGGATTCCGGTTCCATCGATACCGCCAACTACCTGCGCATGCTGCAGCGGCTCGGCTTCAAGGTGGTGTTCTGCCCACACGACCTGCGCCATGCGGGCCACTACACCCAGGCATTGCAGCGCGACGGCATCGAATGCCTCTACCGTCCCTTCCCTTCCACGCTGCTCGAACACCTCAAACAGCACGGCAAGGACTACGACCTGGTGATGCTGTTCCGCGCCCACGAATCCATCCAGCACATCGGCGCCGTGCGCCGCCACTGCCCGCGCGCCAAGGTGATCTTCAACACCGTGGACCTGCATTTCGTGCGCGAGGAACGCCAGGCCCAGGTGGAAAATTCCCCGCGCCTGGCGGCACAAGCCGAACGCACCAAGACGCTGGAATACGGCGTGATGCGCCAGGCCCACGCCACCATCGTCATCAGCGAAGCCGAACGCACGCTGCTGCAGGAACAATGGCCCGACCTCAAGACCGCCGCCATTCCCTACGTGCGCGAAGTGCAGGGCAGCGCCTCGTCCTTCTCGCAGCGGCGCGACCTGGTCTTCATCGGCGGCTTCCTGTTCGATCCCAACATCGACGCCGTCAACTGGTTCCTGGCACAAATCTGGCCGCTCGTCCGCCAGCGCCTCCCCGAAATGCACCTGCTCATCGTCGGCAGCCGCCTGCCCGAAGAAATCGCCCGCGTCTGGCGCCAGCATCCCGGCGTGGACATTGTCGGCTACGTCGAACACCTCAGCCCCCTCTTCGACCGCTGCCGTCTCTCGATCGCCCCGCTGCGCTACGGCGCCGGCATCAAAGGCAAGATCGGCACCAGCCTCTGCCACGGCGTTCCCTGCGTGGCCACGCCACTGGCCGCCGAAGGCATGGGACTGGTCGACCGCGACAACGTGATGCTCGGCGCCGACCCACAAGCCTTCGCCGACGCCATCATCACTGCCTACCAGGACGAAGCGCTATGGCAACGCCTGTCGGAAAGCGGCCTGCGCCATTTCCAGGAACACT
>DATMFX010000215.1:0-5062 GCA_035555995.1 Hyphomicrobiales bacterium
AGGCTGGGGCAAGAGCCGCCTCATCGAAACCGCGCAGGCCGGCCCGCTGACGCCCGATCAGCCGCTGCCCGCCGCCGATGCCGGCGCGCAGGATCGGCTGATTCCCGCTTTCGTTTCCACACATCCGGTAAGCGGTGAACCGGTGGCGGCGCCGGCCGGCATGCAACTGGTGGCCACGCAGGCGCTCACCGCCGCCATCGCCGCGCCTGCCGTGCAGCGCGGCGGCGATACGCAGACGCGCCTCGATGAAGCCGCGCGCAAGCTGAGGCGGGCAACGGCCTATGACGGCGCCGAGCACGTTTCCGTGGCCTACGGCTTCTATGCCGACGATTCGCAATGGGATTGGCTGGCCGAGCTGTTCGGCAGGCAGGGCACCAAGCAGATTCCCTTTGCCGGCTATTACACGAGCTATCCGCGCATCTCCAAGGCCTTGTTCCTGGAATATGGCGATCCGGTGGCGCTGGATGCCAAGAAGGCCAGCATCGCTTTTCACTGGCGCATCCAGCCGGTGATCAACGTGGCGCCCGATGGCCGCTCGGCGCGGCTGCGCACCTATTTGTTCCATCCCAATACCTCGACGACGCGCTCCAGCACGCTGTTCGGTGCCATCTATCCCGACGACCACCTGATTCTGGAGGATGGCGTGTGGCGGTTGTGGAACCTGTCGCTCGACGAGCCCTATTTCGAAATGCCCGACTGGCAGGGAGGCTGGTCGGCGGCAAAGGACGAACCGCCGCGGCAGACGGCGCCCCGTCCCGCCACGCCCGCGCCCGATGCCCCGCGTCCGCTACGCTTCATTGGTGCGGCGCTGGTGGCGCAGTACCGCCCGGACGTGCCGATAAGCGAACTCGGCCAGCTGCAGGAGCATTTCCGCGGCGGCACCGGCGAGCCCTGGGAGTGGCCGAAGATCCTGCCGATGTGGTGGGGGTATACGAATCCGGTCAGCGGCCGGCAACCGGAATTGTTCCTGCCGGATTGCGTGCCATGCGAATATGCGCCTGAAATGAGCATGACGCGGCATGGCTATTTGTTGCCGACAACGGACCCCGTGCGCAGTGAGGACTAACTAGCGGTCAAAATCCGTGCCAGTTTTATGCCTTTAAGGAGGAAGTGAACCCCGGAATGTTCCGCTTTGAGCAATTCAGTCAAAAAGTGTGAATCTTGTAAAAATAATGGAACAAGCAGCCATTGGCTGGTGCCGGCTGGACGAACAAGACTCACCTGTTTATGCTCTTTCAACCCAGTAATGGGGGTATAGAGGGGAGTAAGGGGGAAAAACCGGCCATATTACAATGAGATAGGCCATATCCAACCCGCCTGTAGACCCTGATGTTGAGCAAGCCAACGTGAGGCAGGAACAATATGGGCTCACCAACCACATTCAAACCAACTTTCCGCACCCTGCGTTTGCTCGCCGGTGTTGCGTTGTTCACCCAAGGCGTCCTTGTCCAGCAGGCATCGGCGGAGGTGGATAGCGGCGCGCTCATCGAGGAGTACTGCGTCGGCTGTCATAACTTCGATGACTATGCCGGCGGTATCGACCTCGAGGGGATGGACGCCCACACCCTTGCGGATATCCCGGATGTCGGCGAGAAGCTCATCAAGCGTCTGCGCGCCGGCATGATGCCGCCCGCCGGCGAAGAGCGCCCGGAACCGGCAGTCGTACAGGACCTGGCCGCCACGCTGGCCCAGGCCATCGACGAGAAGGCCGCCGACGAGCCGCTGCATCTGCCCGCCCCGGGCCTGCACCGCTTGAACCGCACCGAATACACCAATGCGATCCGCGACCTGCTGGCGCTCAACATCGACGCCACCCGCTTCCTCCCCGCGGACGACTCCAGCCACGGTTTCGACAACATGGCCGGCACCCTGACCACCTCGCCGGCGCTGATGGAAGCGTACCTGTCGGCCGCCGGCAACATCAGCCGCCTGGCGATCGGCACCGAAACCGCCCCCACGCTGGCCGTGTTCGATGCGCCGCACGACACGTCGCAGAACAACTACGTGGAAGGGCTGCCGTTCGGTACCCGCGGCGGCATGCTGATCGAGCATGAATTCCCCGCCGACGGCGAATACATCTTTACCGTCAAGGGCATGACCGGTTACTTCACCGCCGTGCTCGGCAACGTCCGGGGCGAGAAGCTGGAAGTGACGGTCGATGGCGAACGTGTCTATCTGTACGACTGGGATGCGGAAATCGGCAACAAGCAGAGCGATGGCGGCCGCACCCCGTCGATCCCGATCAAGGCCGGCTTCCACAAGATCGGCATTACCTTCATCGCCACCAGCGACCTGCCCGATACGGGCCTGAACAAATCCTTCGTGCGTACCATGAACTCGCCCGGTTCGATTTCGGGCTACACCTTCTACCCGCACGTGGGCCAGGTGTTCATCGAAGGGCCGTTCAACGGCAGCCGCGCCATGGCCAAGCAGAGCCGTGAGCAGGTGTTCGAATGCTATCCGCAGAACGTCAATGAAGAAGCCAACTGCGCGCAGCAGATCTCCTCGACCCTGGTGCGCCGCGCCTTCCGCCGTCCCTCTACCGATGCCGATCTGGCCCTGATGATGGACTTCTTCCGCGCCGGTCGCGAGGAAGGCGGCAGCTTCGACTACGGTATCGAGGCAGTGGTGCAGCGCATCCTGGCCGATCCGGAATTCATCTACCGCTCCGAAATCGAGCCGCCGGACGTGGCCCCGGGCACGCCCTATCGCATCAGCGACCTCGAACTGGCCTCGCGCCTGTCGTTCTTCCTGTGGAGCAGCATTCCGGACGACGAACTGATCCAGCTTGGCGTCGAGAACCGCCTGCACGAGCCCAAAGTGCTCGAGGAACAGGTGCAGCGCATGATCGCGGATCCACGCTCGGACGCGCTGGTGAAAAACTTCACCGGGCAGTGGCTGAACGTGCGCGGCATCGCCGCCAGCGAGCCGGTGGTGGAGCTGTTCCCGAACTTCGACAGCACCCTGCGCGATGCCTTCCGCAAGGAAATCCAGTTGTTCTTTGCCAGCATCATCCAGGAAGACCGCAGCGTGCTGGATCTGTTGACCGCCGACTACACCTTCGTCAACGAGCGGCTGGCCAAGCACTACCACATCCCCAACGTGTACGGCACGCAGTTCCGGCGCGTGGATCTCGACGACGAGCATGCCAACCGCCGCGGCCTGTTGGGCAAAGGCGCGTTGTTGACCATCACCTCCGATGCCGCCCGCACCTCGCCGGTGAAACGCGGCAAATGGTTCTTGGAGACCTTCCTCGGCGTGAGCCCGCCTGATCCGCCGCCTGGCGTGGAAACCAACCTGACCGCGTTGCCGGGCGAAGCGCCCAAGACGCTGCGGGCGAGGCTGGAAGCGCACCATACCAACCCGACCTGCGCCACCTGCCACAAGATGTTCGAACCGCTTGGCTTCGCCATGGAGAACTTCGATGCCGTGGGCCAGTGGCGCACCACCGATGTCGGCATGGCGATCGATTCGACGGGTGTCATCACCGATGGCACGGTGATCGAAGGCATCCCGAGCCTGCGGGATCTGACGGTGCGCAAGGGCGATATGTTCGCGCAGGTGGTCATCGACAACCTGCTGACCTACGCCATTGGCCGCGGTCTCGAATACGACGACATGCCGCTGTTGCGCTCGCTCACGCGGGAAGCGGCGAAGGATGACTTCAAGTTTTCATCGCTGGTCATGGGAGTGGTCGAAAGCCCGGCCTTCACCATGAACATGAAATCCGCACAGACTGCCCAGAACGAGGAGTAAACCCATGTTTATTACCAAAAAGCACATTGGCCGCCGTTCCTTGCTACGCGGCGCTGGCGTCGCGCTGGGCCTGCCCCTGATGGACGCGATGATTCCCGCCGCCACGGCGCAGACGAAAACGGCCGCCGTGCCGCCGCCGCGCTTCTTTGGCGGCTTCGTGCCGCACGGTGCCGCGCCGGGTTACTGGGTGCCGGAAAAGGAAGGCAAGCTGGAAGCCGAGCTGCCGTTCATCTGGAAACCGCTGGAACCGTTCCGTGACCATTTGACGATCCTGACCGGGCTGCATTCGACCTCTTCCGAGCCGCCTCCGGGCGAAACCGGCGCCGACCACTGGGTGGCCGCCGCTTTCCTGTGTGCCGAGAAGCCCAGGAAAACCGCGGGCGCCGACGTTTACGCCGGCCATACCATCGACCAGATCATCGCCGAGAACTATGGCCGTGAATCGCTGCTGCCCTCCATCGAGATCTCGGTGGAGGATCCGGGTTCAGGGTCGAGCAACTGCGGCGAAGGCTACAGCTGCGTGTACACCAACACCATTGCCTGGGCCTCGCCGACCACACCGCTGCCGATGGAATTGAACCCGCAGGTGGTATTCGAGCGCATGTTCGGCAGCGGCAGCTCGCCCGAGCAGCGCGTGGCACGCCGTGAACGCAACCAGAGCATCCTGGATTCGATCACCGGCAAGATTTCCACGCTGCGCAAGGAAATCAGCGTGCCTGACCGCCAGCGTCTGGACGCCTTCACCGAAAACGTCCGCGAAATCGAGCGCCGGCTGCAGATTGCCGCCAACGCCACCACCGCGGCACCCGAGGATTTCGCCGTGCCGCCCGGCATTCCGCAATCCTTCGACGAACACATCAAGCTGATGTTCGATCTGGTCACGCTTGCCTGGCAGGCCGACATCACCCGCGTCAGCACCATGCTGCTCGCGCGCGATCTCACCGGCCGCGTCTACCCGCAGAGCAACGCGCCCACGCTGGGCTTCCACGGTGGATCGCACCATGGCGAGGACCCGGCGCGTATCGACGAGTTCTCCAAGATCAACCAGTACCACGTGAAGATGCTGTCCTACTTCGTCGACCGTCTGGCCAACACCGAAGATGGCGACGGCTCGCTGCTCGACCACTCGCTGCTGCTGTACGGCAGCAACATGGGCAACCCCAACCAGCATCTGCACTACGACGTACCGCACGTCCTGATCGGCGGCAACAACGGCAAACTGAAAGGCGGGCGGCATCTGGCCTATCCCACCAAGACGGTGCCGACGGGCAACCTGTTGCTGAGCATTCTGGACCAGTTCGACATC
>DATMFX010000216.1:0-6279 GCA_035555995.1 Hyphomicrobiales bacterium
GTTGTACGTAAAGGTTGATGCTGCTTGCCGCCAGATCCTGCACCGCCACGGCATAGGCGGGGTGGGGCAGGATGCGTTTTTCGGCCTTGAGGATGCCTTCGATGATCTTCTTGGCCGTGCCGATGTTGTCGTCGTAGCCGATGCCGATCAACAGGTCGATGCGGCGCGTGCCGAGCGCGTTGGCATTGATGATGGTGCCGTTGATCACGGCGGAGTTGGGGATGATGACACGCTGATTGTCGGCGGTGCGCAGCAGGGTGCAGAACATGCCGATATCGTCCACTGTGCCGCTGGAACCCGCCGCGGTGATGGCGTCGCCGATCTGGAAGGGGCGGAATACGATGATCATCACGCCGGCGGCGAAGTTGGACAGCGAATCCTTCAGCGCCAGGCCCACCGCCAAGCTGGCGGCGCCGATGATGGCGAGAAAGGAGGTGACATCCACGCCCACGCTGCCTACCGCCGCCAGCACCACCGCCACCAGCATCAGCGTGTAGAACAGGCTGTTCAGGAAGTTCACCAGCATCACGTCCAGATGCGACCGGCGCATGATGCGCACGAGCAGGTTGGAAACCCTGCGGCTCAGCCAGCGGCCGATGAGGAAGATTGCCAGAGCCACCAGTACCTTGATGGTCCAGGGGATCAGATAGAGGTCGATAAAAGACAGTTCGGTTTCCATGAAGGCTCCTGTGGACACCGTGGCAAGGGAAGGCAGGCGCAAAAGTAAATCACCCCCGCGCGGCGCAGGCAATCGCCCGGATGGGGGAATGCTCACAACCGAACGGCAAAACTTCTATAATGCGCGGCTTTGCGCGCCGCTCACCGACCTTCCCATGATTACCCTGCAGAATCTCAGTCTTTTCCAGGGCGCCACGGCGCTCATCCGCGACAGTTCCATCGCCATCTACCAGGGGCAGAAGGTGGGCGTGATCGGCCGCAACGGCTGCGGCAAATCCACGCTGTTCAAGCTGTTGATGGGAGAAATGGTGCCCGACGGCGGCGAACTGCTCATGCCCGAGCGGCTGGCGCGCGCGCAGATGAAGCAGGAAACCGCTTCCTCCACGCGTTCCGCGCTGGACTACGTGCTGGACGGCCATGCGCGTTTTCGCGAGGTGGAGCGGGCCCTGGATGACGCGCAGGAACGCGACGATCATGCGGCCATGGTGGTGCAGTTGGGGGAATTGGAAGAGCTCGACGGCTACAACCTGCCCAACCGAGCCGAACAGTTGCTCAGCGGCCTGGGCTTCAGCCCCGCCGAGTTCGGCAAGACCGTGGCCGAATTCTCGGGCGGCTGGCGCATACGCCTCAACCTGGCCCAAGCCTTGATGCAGCCGTCCGAACTGCTGTTGCTCGACGAGCCCACCAACCATCTCGATCTCGAAGCTACGCTGTGGCTGCGGCAATGGCTGCTGCGCTATCGCGGCACCGTGCTGCTGATTTCGCACGACCGGCAGTTTCTCGACGAGGTGGTGGACAACATCATCAGCTTCGAAAACCTCAAGCTGATCGCTTATCGCGGTAACTATTCCGCTTACGAGCGGCAGAAGGCCGAGCGCCTGGCGCAGCAGCAGTCGGCGTATGAAAAGCAGCAGCTGCGCAAGGCGGAAATCGAGGATTTCGTGCGGCGTTTCCGCGCCAAGGCCACCAAGGCCAAGCAGGCGCAAAGCCGCTTGAAGGAACTGCAGCGCATGGTCGACATCGAACCGGCGCACATCGATTCGCCTTTCCAGTTTCGCTTTCGCGAAGCCAAACGCTGGCCCGATACCGTGCTCAGCTGCGAAAACCTGGCGGTGGGTTACGAGCGGCCGCTGTTCGACGGCTTCAACTACACCATCACCGGCGGCGTGCGCATTGGGTTGTTGGGCCCCAACGGGCAGGGCAAATCCACGCTGCTCAAGACGCTGGTGGGGCAACTGCCGGCCCTGGAGGGTAAGCAGCACCGCGCCGACCATCTGGCGCTTGGCTACTGCGCCCAGCAGCAGACCGACGTGCTCGATCAGGACGCTACGCCGCTACAGTTGATGCAGCGTCTCGACCCCAAGGTGCCAGAGCAGGAACTGCGCAATTTTCTTGGCTCTTTCGCCTTTCGCGGCGAACAGGTCGACACCGTGATCCGCCCGTTTTCCGGCGGTGAGAAGTCCCGTCTCGCCCTGGCACTGGTGGCGTGGCAACGTCCCAACCTGCTGCTGATGGATGAGCCCACCAACCATCTCGACCTGGAAATGGTGCATGCCCTCACGCGCGCTTTGCAGGACTACCAGGGCGCGTTGATCCTGGTGTCGCACGACCGGCATCTGTTGAACAACACCGTGGATCAGTTTCTGCTGGTGCGTGGCGGCAAGGTGGAAATATTCGAAGGTTCGCTGGAAGACTACGAGCGCCTGGTGGTCGATTCCCGCACCAATGAGGACAAGCTCAGCAAGAATCCCACCAGCAATACCGGTGGGGCGGACAAGGGTGTGGATAAGAAGGAACAGCGGCAACAATCCGCGCAACGCCGCGCCGAACTCAAGCCGCTGCGCGACAAAATACGCAAGCTGGAACAGCAACTGGAAAAAGACCAAACGCGGCTACGCACCCTCGGCGAACGCCTCGCCGACCCCAGCCTCTACGACGACACCAACAAAGCCGCCCTGGCCAAGCTGATGCAGGAACAGGGCGACCTCAAACGCCGCGTGGCGGATACCGAGGAAGCCTGGTTGTTGGCCAGCGACGAACTGGAGCGGTTGAAGGGGGAATGACAGGCCCCATTGCCGCTGATATCGCGCTGTGAAAGGCGCGTCCGACGGGTCAGAGCGCACCATCCGTTGCGCGCCACAGGTACCAGCTGGCGACGCTGCGGTACGGCGCCCAGCATTCGCCGTGGGCCTGGAGTTCCTTTGGCGTGGGCATGGCGTCCAGGCCCTGGGTAAGCATGAAGCCCTTGCGCAGGCCGAAGTCGTTGATCGCCAGTACGTCCGGCCGTCCCAGGCGGAACATCAACAGCATTTCCACCGTCCAGCGGCCGATGCCGCGTACCTGGGTGAGGGTGTCGATGATGCGTTCGTCTTCCCAATCCGGCAGCTCAATCATGGTGGGTAGTGTGCCATCGAGCACCTTGCCGGAGAGGTCGCGCAGCGCCAGCAGCTTGTTTTGCGACAAGCCGGCGCCGCGCAGTTTTTCATCCTTGCAGCGGGCAATGTCGCGCGCGCTGAAGTTGCCGCCGGCGCGGGGAAAGAGTGCGCAGAGGCGTCCGAAAATGGTGGCGGCGGCCTTGCCGTGCAACTGCTGGAAGACGATGGATTCCGCCAGGCTCAGGAACAGGTCGCTTTCCGTATTCACCTGCAGCTTGCAGGGGCCAACGCGTTTGATCAGCAGCGCCAGGTTGGGATCGGCGCCGCGCAGGTGCCTGAGCGCCTTGCGCAGCAGCGCGGCATCGAGCCCGGTGGCGGAGGGCGCGGGTTTGCGGGGCGCGCTGGGCGTTGGCATCATGGCGGCCTATCAGAGTGATTGCCGCGCCCGGGCAATGGCGGCACGCACCTGCGCCGGCGCGGTACCGCCGATGTGGTTGCGCGCATTTACCGAGCCTTCCAGGCTCAGCACCGCATACACGTCATCATTGATGGTGTCGCTGAACTCACGCAACTCCTCCAGCGTCAGCGCGGAAAGATCACGCCCCTGCGCAATCCCGAACGCCACGCTCTTGCCCACTACCTCGTGCGCATCGCGGAACGGCATGCCTTTTTTGACCAGATAGTCGGCAAGGTCGGTGGCGGTGGCAAAGCCGCGCGCGGCCGCTTCACGCATGTTCTCTTTCCTCGCCTTGATGGCCGGCACCATGTCGGCGTAGGCCTTGAGGCAGTCGCGCACGGTGTCGAGCGTGTCGAACAGCGGTTCCTTGTCTTCCTGGTTGTCCTTGTTGTAGGCCAGCGGTTGGCCTTTCATTAGCATCAACAGGCTCACCAGATGGCCGGTAACGCGCCCGCTCTTGCCGCGCACCAGTTCCGGCACGTCGGGGTTTTTCTTCTGCGGCATGATCGAGGAGCCGGTGCAGAAGCGGTCGGGCAGGTCGATGAAGTCGAACTGCGACGAAGTCCACAGCACCAGTTCCTCGGAAAAGCGCGACAAGTGCGTCATGATCAGGCTGGCGGCGGCGCAAAGTTCGATGGCGAAATCGCGGTCGCTCACCGAGTCCAGCGAGTTTTCGGTGGGCTTGTCGAAGCCGAGCAGTTCGGCGGTGAGCGCGCGGTCGATCGGATAGGTGGTGCCGGCCAGCGCGGCGGCGCCGAGCGGGCATTGGTTCAGCCGCTTGCGGCAATCGAGCAGACGGCCGTGATCGCGCTGCAGCATTTCGAACCAGGCCAATAGGTGATGGCCGAAGGTCACCGGCTGCGCGGTTTGCAGATGGGTGAAGCCGGGCATGATGGTGTCGGCTTCGCGCTCGGCCAGATCGAGAATGCCGCTTTGCAGACTGCGGATCAGTGCCAGCAGGCCGTCGATTTCCTCGCGTACGTACAGGCGGATGTCGGTGGCCACCTGGTCGTTGCGCGACCGGCCGGTGTGCAGCTTCTTGCCGGTGAGGCCGATGCGGTCGGTAAGACGGCTTTCCACGTTCATGTGCACGTCTTCGAGCTTGACCGACCATTCGAAGCGGCCGGCGTCGATTTCCGCCTTGATGTCCTGCAGGCCATTCACGATCTGCTCGCGTTCGGTGGCTGTGAGAATGCCGGCGCGTTCCAGCATGGTGGCGTGGGCGATGGAGCCCTTGATGTCGGCGGCATACAGGCGCTGGTCGAAACCGACCGAGGCGGTGAAGCGTTCGACGAAGGCGTCCGTGGGCTCGGAAAACCGGCCACCCCAGGGTTTGTCCTGACTCATAGCAATCCCGTGTGTGAAAGGCGGCCGCGCCGCTGGTTGCGAAGGCTCGCGATTATAGCAAGGGTGGCGGGAATCACGCGCGATAGGCGCGCCTCCCGCCCCCTTTGTGGTGCCATTCCCATGGAGGCGCCGTTGTGTGGAGGGGCGATTTCTACGTGCGGCTCAGGCGTATCCCCACCTTCACCACCTGGTCGCCAAGCACTTCGCGCGCCACCAGCAGGATCGAGCCGAGGTCCATGCGGTCGCCCACCACCGGGTGGCCGCGGGTCTTGCGGTTGAAGCAATCCGACAGCGTCAATTCCGGGTTCAGCTGGTGCAGCGGGCAGCTGTAGAGCAATTGCACGTCACGCAGGCGCGCGTTGCCGTTCATGGTGAAATCGCCGAAGAAGCGCCGGTCGCTGAGGCGTTCGGGCGGCTCTTCCCAACCCAGGATGCGGCCCACGTCGCCTTCATGCTGCTGATGCGCCAGCACCGCCACCATGTCGCCTTCCTGCACGAACAGCCCGCGCCGGCGCTCGAACATGGTGCCTTCGCGAAAGAACATCACGATGCGCGACGGGTCGGGCAGGTGGATGTCGGTAATCTCGCGCGGCGTTTGCCAGCGCTTGCCGCGCAATGGAAACAGCAACAGCTCGTGTTCGCCCGCGGCCGGCACCTGCAGGGGCACCCGCAGTTCGGGTTCCGGCTTCGGCGGCACTTCCAGCTTGAGCAGGCGCGCCATCGGCGCCAGGGTGCCGCCCTGCAGCAACAGGCTCACCAGCACCACCACGAAAGTGATCTGGAAGATCAACTGCGCGGCCGGTATCCCGGCGGTAAAGGGAAATATCGCCAGCACCACGGGCACCGCGCCGCGCAGCCCCACCCAGGCCATGAAGACATGCTCGCGCAGCGAAAAGCCGAAAGGCAGCAGCGACGGAATGGTGGCCAAGGGGCGCGCCACCAGGATCAGAATGGCGGAAATCGCCAGCGCCTGGGGCAGCGTGTCGAGCAGGCGCGAGGGCGTGACCAACAGCCCAAGCAGCACGAACAGGATGATCTGCGCCAGCCAGGCCAGGCCGTCGTGAATCTGCAGGATGCCCTCCAGGTGCGGATCGCGGCGGATGGCAAGCATCACACCCATCAGGTAGATGGCCAGAAAGCCGCTGCCGCCGGCAAGGTCGGTGAGCGCAAACAGCAACAGCCCGGCGGACACCACCAGGAGCGGATACATGGCCGGTACCAGGTCCACCCGCCGCAGCAACTGCGACAGGAATATTCCGCCCACCACGCCGGCGACGCCGCCGATCCCCATCTGCTGCACCAGCATGATCACGCCGGACCACGCTGAGGCGCCCGGTTCGTGGATCAGCTGGATCATCATCAGGGTAAGAAAGATGGCCATCGGATCGTTGCTGCCGGACTCGATCTCCAGCGTAGCCTTGA
>DATMFX010000217.1:0-9794 GCA_035555995.1 Hyphomicrobiales bacterium
GCTCGCAGAGTTTGCAGGCGCTGTTCAGGGTGCCGCCAGTGGCCAGCACGTCATCCACCAACAAGACGCGGAGGTGGTGGAAATCCGAACTCATCTGCAGCGAGTCTTCGCCGTATTCCAACGAATAGGTCACGGTTCGCACCGGTGGGGGGAGCTTGCCCAGCTTGCGTATCACCAGCAGGCTTTTGTTCCTGGCGTAGGCCAGTGCCGAGGCCAGGAGGAAGCCGCGGGATTCGACACCCACCACCGCGTCGATGTCGGCCCACTCGGCCTCGGAGTAGAGCGCCGCCATTGCATCGACGACCTCGGCAAACCTTTCTTTCAAAAGGGGCGAGATGTCGCGGAACAATATCCCGGATCGGGGGAAGTCCATGGTCAATTTGATGTGTTGTTCCAAATCCGGTGGGTTGGTTTTCATTGCTGGATTTCCTTCATGTCCAGGTCCTTGCGAAACGGCAGATAGTCGGCGGCGTGGTGCAGGTAGCCGCGCACGTGCTGCTGTTCTTCCTGCACGAACGCGGCGATGGCGCGGCGGAAGTCGGGGCGGGCGATCCAGTGGTTGGACCAGGTGGGCACCGGTTCGAAGCCGCGCTGGATCTTGTGTTCGCCCTGCGCGCCGGAATCGATGCGCGCCAGGCCGTGTTCGATGCAATAGTCGATGCCCTGGTAGTAGCAGGTTTCGAAGTGCAGGAACTGCGCGTCGGTGCTGCAGCCCCAATAGCGGCCGTACAGGGTGTCGCTGCCTTTGAAGAACAGCGCGCCGGCGATGGGTTCTTCCTCCTGCAGTGCCACCACCAGCAATAGCTGCTCGGGCATGCTTTGCCCCAGCTGTTCGAAAAATGCCAGGTTGAGATAAGGCTCGCGGCCGCGCACGTGGTAGGTGGAGGCATAGAAGCGATAGAAGCGGCGCCACAGCGCGGTGTCGATGGCCGCGCCCTCGACGTGTTCGAAGCGGATGCCCGCCGCCTGCACTTTTTCGCGTTCCTTGCGCAGGTTCTTGCGCTTGCGCGAATTGAAGCTTTGCAGGTAGTGCTCGAAGCTGGTGTAGCCGCGGTTGAACCATTGGAACTGGCAACCCATGCGTTGCAGCGTGCCCTGCTCGGCAAGCGCCTCGCTCATGGCTTCCTCGGGAAACAGCACGTGCCAGCTGGAGGCGCCCGTGCGCCGTGCCAGCGCTTTCAGCTCGGCGGCCACGGTGGGCAGCAGGGCGGTGGCGAGCGCGGAATCCTGCGTCAGCAGGCGCGGCCCCGCACAGGGGGTGAAGGGCGCGGCGCTGATCAGTTTGGGATAGTAATCCAGGCCGTGGCGCCGGTAGGCATCGGCCCAGGACCAGTCGAACACGTATTCGCCCATCGAATGGGTCTTCAGGTACAGCGGCAAGGCTGCGCAAGGCGCGCTTTCGTCTTCGCGGCTGAACAGCAGATGCGTGCCTTCCCAGCCCGTTTGCGCCGTGGCGCAGCCGCTTTGTTCCAGTGCCAAGAGAAAGGCATGGCGCAGGAAGGGATAGCCGTTGCCCGCCAGGGCGTCCCACTCGGTGGCGCTGATTTCGGTGATGCTGTGCAGTGTGCGGCAGGTGAAAGGCGTGGGGGAAGCGGTCACGGCGTTCTCGGATGAAAGCAGGCCTGCATTGTAGAAAGGGAGCGCACCGCGGTGCCAGGGGCGTTTCGCCGTTGCGGCAATTCCAGTACAGTGTGGCGGTTCCGCCAGCAGGTGTCCGTTTTCATGTCAGCAATTCAGCGCGTTTCCGTACACGGCGGCCACAGCGGCCAGTTTTGCCACCACGCCAAGGATTCGCTGAGCGAGGTGGTGGCCGCCTACATTGCCGCCGGCTTCACCTGGGTGGGCATTACCGAGCACATGCCGCCGGCCGAAGACGCCTGGCGCTATCCCGACGAGGCCGACGCCAATCTCAGCGCGGCGCTGCTGCAGCGGCGTTTTCGCGACTATTTCACCGAATGCCGGCAGCTGCGCGACCTGCATCGCGGCCAGATCGAACTCTTTGCCTGTTTTGAAACCGAAACCTATCCGGGATCTAGCCAGGTGGTCAGGCAGCTGCTGGAAGCCACCAAACCCGACTATATCGTGGGTTCCGTGCATCACGTGGGCGGCATCGGCATCGACATCAACCGCGAACTCTACGCCGCCGCGCGCGACAAGGCCGGCGGGCTGGCAGCGCTCTACTGCGATTATTTCGATGCGCAGCTTGCCACCCTGCAG
The DNA here is from genome assembly GCA_035555995.1 of Hyphomicrobiales bacterium. Classification (GTDB taxonomy): domain Bacteria; phylum Pseudomonadota; class Gammaproteobacteria; order Pseudomonadales; family Pseudohongiellaceae; genus CAILUG01. The sequence continues at coordinate 2,218 of DATMFX010000217.1, forward strand.
GACCTGGAGCCCGCCGTGGTGGGCCATTTCGACCTGATCCGCATCTTCGACCCCGACTATCTCGATACCCTGAAGCTGCCTGCTGTGTGGCAGCGCGTGCAGCGCAACCTGGATTTCGTGGCCAGGGCGGGGCTGATCCTGGATTTCAACATGCGCGGTTTCGACAAGACCGCCGAGCAATATCCCTCGCGTCCGGTGCTCGAAGCGGCGCTGGAACGCGGCATTGCCGTGGTGCCGGGTGACGATTCACACGGCGTGTCCTCGGTGGGGCGCAACTACGATCGCGGCGTGGCGCTGTTGGCCGAGCTTGGGCATGACTGCCAGTGGCAGCGGCCGAGGCTGTATCGCTGGTAAGGCGCGGGCGCTCGGAACACCTCCGGGAACAGGGCCAACGGGCATCCAACGGGTGAAGTCGCTGCCCCTGCAAGACCAGGAATGAAGGCGATGAAGGCCCGATGGCGCCGGGAATCAGGGAATGAGCAGATCGACGACGGTGGCGGCAAAGATCACCAGCCCCACGTTGTTGTTGTGCAAAAAGGCGCGGAAGCACTTGTGGCGGTCGCGATCGAAGATCAACAGCTGCTGGTAGACGAACAGCCCCGCTGCCAGCCACAGCCCCGCCAAGAACCAGCCGCCCAGTCCAAAATGTCCGGCGCTCAGCCACAGCGTGAACAGGAATAGCAACTGCAGCACCCCGATCATCACCCGATCGGCCTCGGCAAACAGAATGGCGGTGGATTTGAGCCCAAGCTTGAGGTCGTCCTCGCGGTCCGCCATGGCGTATTCGGTGTCGTAGGCCACGGTCCACAGCAGGTTGGCCACGTACAGCAGCAGCGCCTGCAGCGGCAGCGCACCGGTCTGCGCGGTGAAGGCCATCATGCCGCCCCAGGAAAACGCCGCGCCCAGCACCACCTGTGCCAGATGCGTGTGGCGCTTGGCAAAGGGATAGCAAAGTGCCAGGGCCAGCGCCACCAGGCTCATCAGGATCGTCAGCGTGTTGGTGAGCAGCACCAGGCCGAAGGCCACCAGGCACAGGATGGCGCAGGTCCACAGTGCTTCGAGCGGGCTCACCTTGCCCGCGGCAATCGGGCGATCCACGGTGCGCCGTACCTTGCCGTCGAAATTGCGGTCGGCGTAATCGTTGATGCAGCAGCCGGCGGCGCGCATGCACACGGTGCCAAGGATGAAGATCACCACCAGCAAGGGGTCGGGCCGGCCCTGAGCCGCAATCCACAGGCACCACAGCGTGGGCCACAGCAAGAGATAGATGCCGATCGGCCGGTGCATGCGCGTCAGGCGCCAGAAATCGGGCGCGCGGCGGTAGGCCTCGGGAAAATGCCGGGCAAGAAAGGCCAGCAGCGGTTGTATGGGGCGCGACAGCGCGAATCTGTCGGACATAAGGCACCAGCAGATGACGAGCCCGGCATTATAGAGCACCACACTGGGTGGTCCCATTCCGCCGTTCTGCCACGACATTGCAAAATCGATGAGTGGCGCCAGGACTGGGGCATTCTGCCCCCTCCCATCGCAAAAATTTGCTGGCGACTTCCGCGGGTATTGCATGCCGGAACACCCACGTTGGCTTTTACGTTGAATTGCCCGGGCCCGGCTGTTTAAATTTCGGCCTTGCCCAATAGAGTGTCCAAGACAGGACCGCCGCCGGGAGCACACGCATGCCCAAACTGCAGTTGCATTGGCAGATTCTCATCGCCATCGGCCTCGCCGCCGTGGCGGGTTGGCTGAGCGGCCCCGATGGCGCGCTGGGGCCGCTGGTGTTCAGCGAGGCCTACGACTTCGTCGGTACCTTGTTCCTCAACGGCTTGAAGATGGTGATCGTGCCGCTGATTGCCGCCTCGATCATTTCCAGCATCGCCTCCATAGGCAGCAGCGAGGATCTGGGACGGCTTGGCGTCAAGACCATCAGCTACTACATGGCTACCTCGCTCGTCGCCATTCTGGTGGGGCTGGTGTTCGTCAACGTGGTGCAGCCGGGCCTGCGCAATGGCGAGCCGGTGGGCGCACTGCTCAATCTCGACATGAACAGCGACGCCATCGCCGGCACCATTGCCAATGCCGAAGGGCGCGGCGCCGCGGACATCCTTGGGATTTTCATGGACATGGTTCCCACCAACGTGGTGCAGGCCGCGGCGGACAACCAGATGCTGGCGCTGATTTTCTTCAGTCTGCTGTTCGGTTATTTCATGACCCGCATTCCCGCGCGGCAGGGCGAAGTGCTGATATTGTTCTGGCAGGGCGTGTCCGAAACCATGATGAAAGTGACCATGTGGGTGATGAAGTTCGCCCCCATCGGCGTGTTCGGTCTGGTGGCGGACACCGTGGCCAATACCGGTTTCGCCGCGCTGATGCCCATGCTGTGGTTTTTCTTCACGGTGCTGTTCGCGCTGATGTTCCACCTGTTCGTGGTGCTGGGGCTCTTGGTGCGCATCGGCGGCAAAGTGGGGCCGATCAAGCATTTGAAGGCCATGTTGCCGGGGCTGTTGACCGCGTTTTCCACCGCGTCGTCCTCGGCCTCGCTGCCGGTGAACATGGAATGCATGCAAAAGAACGTGGGCGTTTCCGAGCGCATCAGCAGTTTCGTGCAGCCGCTTGGCGCCACCATCAACATGGACGGTACCGCGCTGTACGAATGCGCGGCGGCGCTGTTTCTGGCGCAGGCCTATGGGCTGCACCTTTCCCTCGGCACGCAATTTACCGTGGTATTCATCGCGCTGCTCACCTCGATCGGCGTGGCCGGCATTCCGGCGGCATCCCTGGTGGCGATCGCGGTGATCCTGACGGCGATCGGGCTGCCGGTGGAAGCCATTGGCCTGTTGCTGGTGACGGACAGAGTCCTGGATATGGTGCGCACCAGCATCAACGTCTATTCCGACGCCTGCTGCGCCACGGTGATTGCGCGCAGCGAAAAGGAAGACGGCTTTTTGATCTGAAGGAACGCCTGGCGTTCACCGCGCAGGGCACGGGCCGCCGCAGCGTAGCTTTCAACCGCCGGGGTTGCGCGTCATGGCTGCAGCCGCTTCTGACCAGCTTGCGCCGGCTCCTGCGGGATCAGCGGGATTTCGCTGACGTCTGCAGCACCTTGGGCATCGCCTGCATCACCTGCATCCAACCATCCAAGGCGCCTTTGTCGGCGCTGGCGAAGGCGCGCGCCAGGTGTTCCATCTGCGAATTGGTGAGCCGGGTTTCCAGCCGCGCGCCGGTGCGGCTCAGCTTCAACTGCTTCACGCGCCGGTCGTGGCTGGCGGTTTCCACTTCGATCAAACCCTGTTCGGTCAGCTTGCGCAGCGGCGCGTTGAGCGCCTGCTTGCTCACGCACAGAATCTGCAGCAGCTCGTTGATGTTGATGCCGGGGTTGCGTCCCACGAAATACAGGATGCGGTGGTGGACGCGTCCCAGCCCCTTTTCCTGCAGGATGCGATCCGGCACCGACGTGAAGGAACGATAGGCGAAGTAAAGCAGCTCGATGGATTGCAGCAGCCGCTGGTAGTCTGGGTGGTCGACCATGATGAGGAGGGTTCCCTGGAGCCGTGTGGCGCACCGCGGGGCTCGCGGTACCGATGCCGGTGATCGGGCGAAATTCTAGCAGTAAACCCCCTCCCGTTGAGAAGCCGCAAACATCGGCCTTTGCGCGTAAAAAGGCAGGATGTGCGCGAGAACACCTTCTGTTCCAATTTGGGGCGGGTTCACACGTTGGCGTACTGTTCCGCCTGTGCCAGCCAGCGGCGGATCAGCGGATCCACCAGCGCGGGATGCGCGGCACGGATCTTCTCGCCCCATTGCCGCACGGCGGGCTGCAGTGCCGCATCGCGGGCGAGATCGGCGATGCGGAAGTTCATCAGGCCGGTCTGGCGGGTGCCCAGGATTTCGCCGGGGCCGCGGATTTCCAGGTCTTTCTGCGCAATGTAGAAGCCATCGTTGCTGGCGCGCATGATGCCAAGGCGCTGTTTGCCCAGGTGCGACAGCGGGCTCTGGTAGAGCAGCAGGCAATGGCTTTCCTGTGCCCCCCGGCCCACGCGGCCGCGCAACTGGTGCAACTGCGCCAGGCCCAGGCGCTCGGGATTCTCGATGATCATCAGCGAGGCATTGGGCACGTCCACGCCCACCTCGATCACGGTGGTGGCCACCAGCAGCTGCAATTCGCCGCTCTTGAAGCGTTCCATGACCTCGGCTTTCTCGCGCGGCTTCATGCGGCCGTGGATCAGGCCCAGACGCAGTTGCGGCAGCGCCGCGCCCAGCTCGGCGAACGTGGCTTCGGCCGCCTGGCATTCCAGCAGTTCCGATTCCTCGATGAGCGTGCACACCCAATAGGCCTGCCGTCCCTGCGCGCAAGCGCTGGCGATGCGCCCCACCACCGCCGGGCGGCGTTCGGCGGGCAGCAGTACGGTATTCACGGGCGTGCGGCCCGGCGGCAGTTCGTCGATCACCGAGCAGTCCAGGTCCGCGTAGGCGCTCATGGTAAGCGTGCGCGGGATTGGCGTGGCGGTCATGATCAGCTGGTGCGGCCAGGCGCCGGCGTGGTGGCCCTTTTCCCGCAGGCTGAGGCGCTGATGCACGCCGAAACGGTGCTGCTCGTCCACCACCACCAAGCCAAGGCGTTCAAAAACCACGTCGTCCTGGAACAGGGCGTGCGTGCCCACGATCAGGCGCGCCTCGCCGGAGCCGATGGCGTGCAGTGTCTGCTCGCGCTTCTTGCCCTTGATACGGCCGCTGAGAAAGGCCAGCGGCACGCCAAGCGGCTGCAGCCAGCCGTCGAGATTGAGGAAATGCTGTTCCGCCAGGATTTCGGTGGGCGCCATGATCACCGCTTGATAGCCCGCTTCCACTGCTTGCAGCGCCGCCAGCACCGCCACCAGCGTCTTGCCCGAGCCCACGTCGCCCTGCACCAGCCGCAGCATCGGCTGGGCCTGGGACAGATCGCGGCCGATTTCCGCCGCCACGCGCTGCTGCGCGCCGGTCAGCCCGAACGGCAATGCCTCGAGCAGGGCCCGGCGCAGGGTGCCGTTACCCTCGAGCGGCGGCGATGCCTGCAAACGCGCCTCGTCGCGCAATTTGCGCAGGCTCAGATAATTGGCCAGCAGCTCCTCGAACACCAGGCGCTGCTGGGCGGGGTGGCCGCCGTCCTGCAACCGTTGCAGGCTCATGCCGGGCGGCGGGTAGTGGATCACGTGCAATGCGTCCAACAGCGGCATGAAGCCGTGCTCGGCGCGCAGCGCCTGCGGCAGGTAGTCGGGCAATGCCTGCGGATGATTGCGCAAATGGTGGAAGGCTTGTTCCATCAGTTTGCGCAGGCGTATCTGCTGCAGGCCCTCGGTGGCGGGATAGATCGGGGTGAGGTGCCGTTCCAGCTCGGGCGGGGCCGCGCCCTGCAGCAGCTGATATTCCGGGTGATAGAGCTCCACGCCGGCGCTGCCGCGGCGCACTTCGCCGTAGGCGCGAAGGCGCAGGCCGGTCTGCAGCGCGTTTTTCTGCGCGGCGCTGAAGTGATAGAAGCGCAGCGTGGTCACCCCGCTGCCGTCCTGCACCTTGACCATCAGGCTGCGCCGCCGGCCGAATACCACGGCGCAGCCGGCAACCAAGCCCTCTATCACCACGTCGTCGCCGTGCCGCAGCGCGGCGATCGGCGTCAGGCGCGTGCGGTCCTGGTAGCGCAGCGGCAGATGGAACAGCAGGTCGAGCAAGGTGTGGATGCCGAGCTGCTGCAGTTTGAGCGCAAGCTGCGGCCCCACGCCCTTGAGCAGGGTGAGCGGCAATTGCTCGGCGGTGGCGGCGAGGGCGTGGTCCATGCCGGCATTGTAGCAATACGCGCCGCCGCGCCGAGCGTTGTCTGGCCCGTTGTGCCGGGGTGCCTCAGAACCAGGTTTCGATGCCCAGCGACCAGTTGCGCGGCCGCGCGAACGCGCCTACGTCGTAGCCGATGGCGGTGTTGGAATCGGCCGCGATCAGGTAGCGCGCATCCGTCAGGTTCTCGATGCCGAAGGCCAGGCGCCAGTTGCCCTGCGCGGGTTCGTAGGGGATGTTCAGGTTGAGCGCGGTGTAGCCGTCGTCTGCGGTGAACGGGGTATTCACCGGTTCGAACTGGGTTGCGCTTTTATAGGCGAGATCGAGGCGCGGGGTGAGGCTGCCGGTGCCGAGCGCCAGGCGGTACGATGCGCCAAGCGCGGCGGTCCAGCGTGGCGCGCGGATCAGATCGTCGCGCAGGCTCACCAGCGAACCGGCATTGATGCGGGTGTAGTGGGCGTCCAGATAACCAAGCGTGCCGAACAGGCGCAGCGATTCGGTGGCCACCCAATCCAGTTCCGCTTCGGCGCCTTGCAGCACCGCGTCGCCGCCGTTGAAGGTCATGGTGCCGAAGGCCCCGGGCACCACGCCGTCGAGCTGGATGTCGTGGTAATCGCTGTGGAACAGCGCGGTGTTCAGGCGCAGCCCGGCCAGTGGCAGCTCGGTTTTCAGGCCAAGCTCATATAAGCGCGCGGATTCCGGACCGAACTGCGGAATGCGGGTATTGGGATCGGTGATGCGCGTGGTGAAGCCGCCGCTCTTGAAGCCGGTGGACACCGTGGCGTACCCGGTCACGGCGTCGGAAAGATCGTAGCTGAGCGAGGCGCGCCAGGTGGTGCGTTCATCACGCAGCCGCTGTGCGCCGGCCGCGGCGCCGCTCAGTATGCTCTCGCTCGGCACGCCGCCGTTGCCACGCAGCGAAGTGCCGGCGTAGACCTTGCGCTCTTCGGTGTAGCGTACGCCGCCGATCAGCCGCAAGCGAGGAGACAGGCTGTAGGTGAGTTCGCCGAACAACGCATGGTTGCGGTTCTCGACGCGGCCGCCGATCAAGAGCGGCGAGGTGGGCGGCAGGAAGGTGATGTAGGTGTCGTCCGCGGCGTCTTCGCGGAAGTAATACACGCCGGACACGAGGCTGAGCCTGTCGCTTGGCGTGGCGATCAGCTGCAATTCCTGGCTGAATTGCTTCTGCGTGGCGGTGTCCTGGCTGGAAAAGAGATCGTAGGGCGAGCCGTCGGGATCGCGCGCGAAATCGGCGTCCAGGCTGCGCCGTGCGGTAAGCGATTTGAAGGCCAGTTCGTTGCTTGGGCGCCAGTCCAGCACCAGCGCCGCGCCACGCGAATCGACGTCGTTGCGCGAGGGGCCGCCGCTGCCGGAGAGAAACGGGCCAAGCACCCAGCTGTCGTTGTAGCAGGCGCGGTTATCCGGTGCGCCGCCACCGGCGCAGGTGGGATCACTGGTGCCGTTGCCGAAGGTGTCGTTATTGAAAAAGCCGGGAAACTGGCCGGTCTCTATGGCGTTGAGCAGCACTTCCGGCGCCGATTCCTCGCGTTCGCGCACGCCGTCCAGCGTCAGGGTGGCCTTGAGCGTGGCGCTTGGCGTCCACACGGCATTGACGCGGGCGCCAAGCGTGTCGTCCACGCCAAGTTCCACCCCGTCGAGCCGCCGCACGTAGCCGTCGCGCTTGCGCGACAGCAGCGAGGCGCCCACTTTGAAATCGGCAGCAAGCGGCAGATCGAACGTGGTCTGCAGATCGCGCCGTTGATCCGAGCCCACCGTGCCGC
>DATMFX010000218.1:0-6109 GCA_035555995.1 Hyphomicrobiales bacterium
CTCCGGCGCAGCTTCAATCGCAGCGAACGCGCGGTCAAATGGCTGGGGCTCTCGCGTGAAGAGGGGTATGCGCATGAACCGGGGCTGCTCCTGATCCAGATCGACGGCCTTGGCCACGACCAGTTCCAGCGGGCGCTCAAGCAGGGCAGGTTGCCATTCCTGCGGCGTCTGCTGTTGCGCGAGGGCTATACGCTCAAGAGCCTGTATGCGGGTGTGCCGAGCACCACGCCCGCGGTGCAGGCGGAGCTTTTTTTCGGCAGGAAAACCGCACTGCCGGCATTTTCCTATCTCGATCCCGACGACGGCAGCGTGGTCAGATTATTCGACCCGCAGGCGGCAAAACGCATGGAGGATTCCCTGGCCGATCATGGCGAGGGGCTGATGGCGCAAGGCGCTGCCTACGGCAATATTTTCGGCGGTGGCGCCGGCCTGCGGGAAACGCATTTCTGCGTGTCCGCGCTTGGCTGGGAAGAACTGCGCAACGGTCTCAACCCGCTCACTTTCCTATTGCTGGTGCTGATGAATTTCATGAGCGTATTGCGCGTGGCCGCGCTCCTGGTGGTCGAGCTTGGCCTGGCGGTGGTGGATTTCATCAAGGGGGTGCGTTCGGGCCAGAATTTCCTGTGCGAACTCAAGTTCATCTTTGCCCGGGTGGGCGTGAGCATTGGGCTGCGTGAACTGATCGTGATCGGCGCCTCGATCGACCTCGCGCGCGGCCTGCCTATCATCCAACTCAATCTGGCGGGTTTCGACGAACAGGCGCACCGGCGCGGCCCCAGCTCGGCGTTTGCGCATTGGGTGCTCAAGGGCATCGACTATGCGGTCAGGCGTCTCTGGATCGAGGCCAAGCATTCGCCGACACGCGACTATCGCGTGTGGATCTATTCCGATCATGGTCAGGAAAACGTCATCACCTATCGCGAGCTCACCGGGCGCAGCATCCAAAGCGTGGTCGATGAGGTGATGCAGCAGATCATGCTCGGCGAACAGGGGAAGGTAGAGAAAGCGGGTACCGCCGCCGACGAGGAACCGCAGGAAGAGGTTTCCTATCGCATGCGCACCCTATCGCGCAGGCATTGGCAACCTCGGGCCGCCGGACGCAAGGATTTCGTGCGCCCCGGCAAAACCCGGGTGATCGCGCTTGGACCGGTCGGTTTCGTATACGCGCCGCGCCGCCTGTCGTTTGCGGAAAAAGATGCCCTGGCCGCCACGCTTACCCTGCATCACAAAGTGCCCTGCGTGCTGGGCTTCGATTCCGCGCACAAGCTCTGCGCCTGGATCAGCGGCAGCCGGCTGGCGCTGCCGGAGCACAAGGCGGTGCTGATCGGCCAGGCGCATCCGTTTGCCGCCCAGGTGATGGATGACATCATGGCGTTCTGCGAACATCCGGGCAGCGGCGATCTGGTGCTTACCGGCTGGCGCGACGGCCTCAAACCCGTGACCTTCGCGCAGGAAAATGGTTCGCACGGCGGCTTCGGTCCCCATGAAACCCATGGCATCGCATTGCTCGATTCATTGCGCGAACTGCCGCCGCGCGACTATGAACACGTGCGTGCCCTGGACCTGCGCCTGGCGGCGCTGCGTTTGTTGAATCGCGCGGTGGACGAAGGCTGCCACGAGCCGCCGTGCCAGCCGCCAGAGGCTGCCGACGGCCTGCTGAAACTGCGGGTGATGACCTACAACGTGCACAGCTGCCTCGGCATGGACGGGCGCCGTTCGCCTGAGCGCATCGCGCGCATGATCGGCAAGTTCGATCCCGACATTGTGGCGCTGCAGGAGATCGACAATGGCCGGCCGTCCTCGGGCTACGTGCATCAGGTGCGCAGGATGGCGGCGCTGCTCAACATGCATTTCGTCTATTTTCCCGTGATCCAGGCGGGCGAGGATGAATACGGCAACGCGTTCCTCAGCCGCTGGCCGCTGCATCTGGTGGCATCGGCGCAGTTGCCGCATATCCTGGACCGGGAACCGCGCGGCATCCTGTGGGCCACGCTTGCGGTGGGACGCGTGCAGGTGCAGTTCCTGGCCACCCATCTTGGACTGCTCGCGTCGGAGCGCCGGCAGCAGATCGATGCGTTGATGAGCGAAAGCTGGGTGGGGCGTGCCCGGCGCGAGGGCCCCACCATCCTGATGGGCGATTTCAACGCCACCGAAAAAGGCTATGCCTGGAAGCGCACCGTGCAGGACCTGCGTGACGTACAACGCGCGCTGAACGGCTGGAAGCCGCGCAAGACTTGGTTCAGCACGCATCCGAGCCTGCGGCTCGACCACATCTTCGTCTCCGGCGATATTCAGGTGGAGGCGGTGCATCGTCCGATCGGCACGGATTTCCAGATGGCGTCCGACCATCTGCCGCTGGTGGCGGATCTGGTGATTCCGGTGCGGCAGGCGTCCACGCGCACGGCAGCGGCGCAGGAAAGCGTGGAAGAAGATGAAGATGTGCAGGGAGTGGGAACCTAGCCTGGCTGAGAAGAGTAGCTACATGCCCCGTGGGAACGGGGCATGGGTTTACGGAAGTCTTGCAGGTTTGTGCCTTCAGACCCGGTTGGTCTAAACGCTGTCAGCCATGTCCTTCAGCTGTTTCTTGGCTTCCTCGCGGGCAAGGCCATAGCGTTCCTGCAGCAGCCCCGCAAGTTCTTCCGCGCGGCCATCGACGCGATCGAGCTCGTCGTCCGTCAGCTTGCCCCACTTTTGTTTCACCTGGCCTTTCATCTGCTTCCATTTGCCATCCAGGATGTCTTTGTTGGTCATGGCTAGATACCTCTTCATGGATTGAGTAAGCGCCGCACCGTTCCGTACACGTGACAGGTTGCGATGCGGCAACCATTACGTAGCGATATTCGTACCAACTCGAAAACTGCTTTGCGCTCATGGAGATAAGGGCAAAACCCCGCACAAAGGCGGTGGTGGGTCGGGTAAGAACGGCAGGGTGCCGGAAAATTGTTCAGGTTCGGGGTGGGCGGCGCGTTGCAGCGTCCGATGGCTTTTCGCCCGCATCGTGTCGATTGGCCTGAACGCCTTTGCGCCGGTACAGCAGCAGAAGCAGCACCATGGCGCCGTTGAGTAGACAGGAGATGCCGTTGGTCACGATGATCGGCCAGTCGCGCAGGCTGATGCCGTAGGCGGTCCACAGGCCGAGGCCGATGAACAATATGAGAAAGGTGCGCAGCGACACGTTTTCCACGTGGCGGCTGCGCCAGGTCTGGCGCAACTGCGGAAGCGTGGCGATGGTGGTGCAGAAACCCGCCGCCGTGCCCAGCAGCTCATGCGGAATCATGGCGCGGTTTCCGGAGGGAGGGAAATGCATGAAAACAATTGACGACGCGGGGGACGCGGGGAAGGTGGATTACCGGCGCGGACAAAAATACGCCGCAGGAAAGACGCGGACATAGGCGTCTCCCCTGCGGCACGGAACGGGCATTCAGATTCCGCGGCCGCGCCCGGTAATGGCGAAGATGATGGCCAGAACCAGGCCGACGACGAACAGTATCCACGCGATATGCGTGGCAGTGCCCGCGATGCCGGTAAATCCAAAGATGCCGGCAATGATGGCGACGACCAAAAACGTGAGAGCCCAGCTCAGCATGGCGAGTACCTCCTTGATTGTGTGCTCATCCGGATAATCGCAGAAAACGTGCCAACTGTTGGGCGGACGGTGCGCCGACGCCCGCGGTGCCCGTGAAACCGCGTATTGCGCGGATCCGGCGGGGTAAGAGGCGGTTTCGAGTGGAGCCACAATGGACCGCTCGGTGTACAAACGCTGTGTGCAAACTTTTCCGACAGTGTGAAAGTCTTGCCTGTACCGCGGGTATGGGCGTGGGAACGGTTGGACCCTTGGCCACTGTCATGCATGTTTTCCAGGAATACGCGCGGTTTGGGCTTTATGGCGCGTCGATCCGCGCTTTTGCGGCGCATTGGTACGGGCCTGGCTGGTTGGTACGCGCCTTGCTGGATAGTGGGAAGGCCTACGCGAATGCGCAGACCCGCCATTTGTTTTCGGCACGGAGAACCGACCATGACAGGATCCCCGCCCACGCCAGCGTCGTTCACGGACGCCATCCCCCATGCCGTGGAGGAAGGCGCGCCGTATTTTCTCCATGACGCGGAAGAATACCGCACCACACTGTTTTCGCTGTTGCGTGCCGCCAGGGAGGAAATTCTGCTGGAGTTCTACATCTTCGAGGCGGACACATTCGGCGAACGTCTGCTGCAGGAACTGTTGGATGCCGCCGGGCGCGGCGTCAAGGTGAGGATGATCGTGGACGGCTTCGGCAGTCGCTTCTGGCTGCAGGCCAAGGTGGCCGAGCTGCGCAAGCTGCCGCTGGAAGTCCGCATCTACCATCCGTTGCCGTGGTCGGTGCTGAGCCTGCGCCATGCGCTGCGCGTGCCGCGCGACGTGCTGTATCACCTGGGTACCTTCAACCGGCGCGATCACCGCAAGCTGGTGATCGTCGATGGCCGGTACGGCATGCTCGGCAGCCACAACATCTGGAGCGCCAGTCTGCAATGGCACGAAGCCAGTCTGTTGTTGACGCGGGGTTGCGCCGCGCTGCGCGACAGTTTCGAACGCGTCTGGGGGCGCACCTGCGATCTCGACGGCAAGCGCTGGCAGCTGCGCAAGCGCCGTGCGGCCAAGGCGCAGGGCACCGTACTTGGCACGGACTGCGGCGAGGTGCTCGACAACACCACGCTGCGCCGCAGCTGGCTGCGCAACAAGACCATCCTGGCGCTGATCGCCAGCGCCGAGCAACGCTTGTGGATCACCACGCCGTATCTGTTTCCGCATCGCGCCATGCTGCGCCAGATCAAGGCGCGGGCGGCGGCGGGCGTGGACGTCAAGCTGATCCTGCCGCGCCGCTCCGACGTGCGTTTCAGCCATTGGATGGCGCAGGGCCTGTACGAGGAACTGCTGCAAAGCGGCGTGGCGCTGCATGAGTTCACCGGCGACATCCTGCATGCCAAGGTGATGGTGGCCGACGATCGCTTCCTGCTGGGGTCCAGCAACCTGAACCACCGCAGTTTCGTGCAGGACCTGGAGATCGACTATCTCGGCATCGAACCACAGACACTGGAGCAGATCGTGCAGTGGAAGCGCGACACGCTGGAAAAAAGCGAGCGTGTCGGCACCGTGGACCAGGTGAGCCTGTACCGGCTCAAGTACTGTCTTGCGCGCTTGATGAACCCGTGGCGGGTGTTCTTTTGAGCGTTCCCCGATCTTTCAGGCGTTGCGCGCGGGCAGAACGTCCCTGAGCTGCGCGGCGGCGTCGCGGATGAGCGCGGCGGTGGTGTCCCAGTCGATGCAGCCATCGGTAACCGACACGCCGTATTGCAATTGGCTCAGATCAGCGGGAATGTCCTGCCGGCCGAAATTGATGTTGCTCTCCAGCATCATGCCGATGATGCTGCGATTGCCCGCCACGATCTGTTGCACCACGTCCTTGAACACGTCCGTCTGTTTTTCCGGCTTCTTGCTGGAATTGGCATGGCTGCAGTCGATCATCAGGTTGGTGGTCACGCCGGCCTTGCGGCACTGCTCCTCGCAGGCTGCCACGCTTGCCGCGTCGAAGTTGGTGATGCCGTTGCCGCCGCGCAGCACGATGTGCGCATAGGCGTTGCCGCGGGTATGAATGATGGACACCTGCCCGGTAGGATCGATGCCAAGGAAACGGTGCGGATGCGCCACCGCCTGCAAGGCGTTGATCGCCACCGCGAGACCGCCGTCGGTGCCGTTCTTGAAGCCCACCGGCGAGCTGAGCCCGCTGGACATTTCCCGATGCGTCTGCGATTCGGTGGTGCGCGCGCCGATAGCCGACCAGGTGATGATGTCGTGCAGATACTGCGGCGAAATCGGGTCCAGCGCCTCGGTGGAGGTGGGCAGGCCCATGGCGCTGAGCTTGAGCAGCAGGCGGCGGCCGATGTGCAGGCCTTTTTCGATCTTGAAGCTATCGTTCATCTCCGGATCGTTGATCAGCCCTTTCCAGCCCACCGAGGTGCGCGGTTTTTCGAAGTACACGCGCATCACCAGCACCAGCGTGTCGCGCACTTCGTCGGCAAGCGCTTTCAGCCGGGCGGCGTAATCCAGCGCGGCATCCACGTCGTGGATGGAGCA
>DATMFX010000219.1:0-4637 GCA_035555995.1 Hyphomicrobiales bacterium
CGCTTCATCCAGCGTGGTGTTTTCTCGCAGCACGGCAAACACATAGTTGAGCTCAAGGCTCTTGCGCGTGGCGTTGGAGCCGACTCTGGGTTTCACATCGTAGGGGTTGCCAGCCTGTGTGATCCAAACATCGTTGTGATGCGGATAAGGTAGCATCGGCGGCAGTACGCCGATTATCGTCAGCGCCAGACCGTTCAGCTCGACGGTCGCGCCAATTACCCTGGGGTCGGCGTCAAAGTCATTCACCCAGATGTCCTGGGATAGCAACATCAGCGGCCTTGCGCCCACCTCGTCCTCACCTTGCTGGAACCCTCTGCCCACTATCGGCTGGATACCCAACACGTCGAAGTAGTTCCAGGCCACCTCCCCCGCATCCACTTGCCGTGGCTGCCCGTCCCGCAGCAGCGTAAGAGAATTCTGGGCATAGTGCGTCATCACCTCGAAGACGTCGCTTTGCGTCTTTACATCCTCGAAAGTGAACCGTGACCAGGGGCGAATGCCCGCACCCTCTACCTGCTCGTGCTGCACCATGCGCACCAGCCGTTCACCATCGGCATAGGGCAAGGGCGCCAGCAACACGTGCCAGGCCATGCTGAAGATTGCCGTGTTGGCACCGATGCCAAGCGCAAGCGTGACGATGATCAATAATGAGGTCGCAGGCCGCTTCAGCGCGTTGCGCCAGGCGAAAGCAATGTCATGCAGCAGTGGATTCATCATGCCGCCTCTACTCACAATGCAGCGCCGCAACCGGGCTCATGGCGCCCGCCTTGCTCGCTGGTAGATAGATGGCGCCCAACACGACAAGTGTCAGTACCGACATGCTGAGCAGATAGATGCCTGCGTCCGTTGCGGAGGTTTGATACAACAAAGGCTCCAGCGATGGGGCTATTGCCAGCATCAATGCCAACCCCAGCAACAGCCCCGCCGCATACACTTTCAATCCTTCGCCGATGAACATGGTGACAACGCGGGAGGGCGTGGCGCCAATCGCCATACGAATGCCAATCTCGCGCACATGCTGGCCGATGTTGTACGAAACGACACCGATGACGCCGGAAAGCGTGACAACAAGAGACAGGAGACCGAAAAGGCCAATCAATGTAGCGCGCAGGCGGGCCGGAGCAAGCCAGGTGGACTTGATATCGCCCAGCGGTTTAACGAGCACGGCTTGGCGTGGGTCGAGTTCGTGCACCACCCCGGCGATATTTCTTGCCAACAACTCCGCATTGGCAGCAGTTTTTACGTAGAGGTTCACGCCTTCCACCGAGAACTGCCAATAGCTGTAATAAACGACAGGACCTTCCGTTTCGTCGATGCCCGTTGACCTGACATCGGCGACTACCCCGACTATAGGCCGCCATTCATCATCGACGCCGCTCAGCCTGATGTTACCGCCCAGAGTGTTGCCTTCCGGAAAGAAGCGTTTGGCAAAACTCTCGTTGACGATAGCTACAGGAACCGCGTTCTCATCGTCCGTTGACAGGAACGGTCTGCCCTGAAGCAAAGAGATGTCCATCAGTTTGAAATAGTCTTCCGAGATCATATTGATGGTCGCGGAAGTCCCCACCCCGGGTTCGGTGGCTGACCACCCCTCAATTTCGAACGGAAACGCTACTGAAAAGGCCACCTGCTCCAGCAAAGGTGCGCCAGTGCGAATTGCTGCCTGGCTTACTTCCGGAATGTTGCTGATCGCCGTAAGTACACCCCTGCTGAAGTCCCTCATCTTCCGCTCCATCTGCATAGGATCGGAAAGGTCGACGTTAAGAATCATGTTGACGGTCAGCACCTGGTCCAGCTCGAAACCCAGATCCTGCCGATTCAGACGCGCCAGGCTGAGTATGATCAGCGCGGATACTGTCAGCACCACAAAAGCAAATGCGAACTGCACCATGAGCAAGGCATTGCGTCGATGCACACCGCTCACAGAGGCAGTGATCTTGTCACCGCCCTCCTTCAGCGCCTTGTTGATGTCACGCTTACCGAAAAAGGAAACGGCACTACCGAGAATTCCAGCAGCAAGAGCCAGGATAAAAGAGAACAGCAGTACGGAACCGCCCATCCTGATCTCACTGGCCAAAGGCGTATAGCGGGAAGCAAAGTCAGCCAACAGCCTCAAACAAGGCCAGGCGATGAGAAGCCCCAGAATACTGCCCGCGAACGCCAGAATGAGATTCTCGGTCAGTAACTGGCGAACGATCCTGCCAGGACTGGCACCCACCGCCTCCCGAATGGCAAGTTCCTGGTTACGCGCCATCGTTCTTGCCAGGTTCAGATTGGCCACGTTGGCGCAGGCAATCAGCACCACCAGCGCGGCAAGCGCCATCAGCAAAAGAACGGTAAGTCTTGAATCGCGCGTCAGCTCATCCTTCAACGGCACGAGCGTAACGTTGTAGTCTGCGGCGTAATCATCCGGATAAGCGACAGCCAGACGCTGAGCAATGACTTCAGTGTCGCGCGCGGCTTCTTCGAACGTTATGCCATCGAGCAGCTTGCCAATCACCCGTGATATCACCAGCGCCCGCCTGCTCGGGTTAGTCCCCACCCCTGCCAAGGCGTAGGGATCTTTCGTGTCGGGAATCCAGACATCATTGGCATGCGGATAGCCGGGCATACGTGGCAGTACTCCGACAATACGGTAGAGGCTGTGTTGTATTTCCAGCGTCGTGCCGATTACCGCGGGATCGCCGGCAAATTTGCCGAGCCAGAATTCATGGGACAGCATGAGCACCGGCTCGGCTCCCGGGCGGTCGTCATCCATGGACAAGAGGCGACCGAGCGCCGCCTTCACGCCGAGCGTTTCGAAGAAACTGCCGGTTACGAGACCGGCAAGCCCTTGATAGGGCTCGCCGCGTCCCACGAAGGTAAGCGCCCACGAGTTGTATTTGATCAACTCGGAGAACACATTGTTCTGCTCACGAAAATCGCTCAAGGTAGGCCTGGACCAGGAGAAACCTTCACGCCCTTTGCTTGCCTCATCCTGCCTAAGCGTCACCAGCCTGTCCCCATCCGCATACGGCAAAGGGGCCAGTAACACGTTCCAGGTCATGCTGAATATCGCGGTATTGACGCCGAGGCCCAACGCCAGCGTGATGATGATCAGGAGAGAACTTGCAGGTTGTCTCCATGCGTTACGCCAAGCGAGGGCAATATCGTGTGTAAATTCGGACACAGACCTGTTCTCCATCACTCAAAATGCAAGGCTGCCACCGGGCTCAACCCGCTAGCCCTGCGCGCCGGCAGATACATCGCCACCAGCACCGCCAGGGTCAGCACCAGCGCGCTGGCAAAGTAAACGGCGGGGCTCAGTGGCGATGTGGCGTACAGCAATGGCGCCATGAGCGGCGCGCCGAGCAGCAGCATCGTCAGGCCGAGCAACAGGCCGGAGGCGTAAACCTTGAGTCCCTGCGAAAGAAACATGCGCACGATGTCGCCAGGGTTCGCGCCTATCGCCATGTGCACGCCGATCTCGCGGATGCGCTGGCTGATGTTGTAGGACACCACGCCGACCACGCCCGAGAGGGTGATCGCCAGCGCCAGCAGGCCGAAGAGGCCGATCAGGACAGCGACCAGCTGGGGGGTAGCCAGCCATTCCGCCTTGATCGCCTCCATGGCCTTGACGCTGTGCACCGCCTGCTGCGGGTCGATGCCGTGGATGAGGTGGGTGATCGCCGTGCCGAGTTCGGCCGGGTCGCGATTGCTGCGCACGAAGAGGTCGAGGCTGCTGGTCGGCGTCTGGCGAAAGCTCATGTAGTAGGTGACGCCCTCCACGGCGCTGAGCTCCGCGGAACGTACATTGGCCACCACGCCCACGATCGTGCGCCATAGAGGGGTGGCGCCGATGAATACGCGTTGGCCCACGGCGTCGCCGTCAGGAAAATGCAGCTGCTCGAAGTTCTCATTGATGAGGACCACCGGCAGCGAATTCTCGTCGTCCGTGTAGTCCAGCATACGGCCTTTGAGCAGCGGAATGTTCATCACGCGAAAGTAGTCTTCCGACACGATGGTGGTTTTTGCCGTGGGCCGCGTGTCGGCATCGCTCGCGCTCCTGCCCTCGATATCGAAGGGCACTGGCCTGAATGCCGAATCCTGCAAGGGGGTTTCACCCGACAACGCCGCGCTCTCCACGCCCGGCAGCGCCGTCACTTCCTCCAACAGGCGCATGCCGAAGCTTCTTATTTGCGGGTTCGTGACGTAGTTCGAGAAATTCAGGTCCACGCCCACCACCAGCACGCGTGCCGGATCGTAGCCGGCATCCTCATTGCTGAGGCGATACAGGCTGAGCAGGATCAACAGCGAGGCGGTGATGATGAAGAAGGACAGCGCGAACTGCACCATCAGCAACGCCTGGCGCTTGTGCGTGCCGCTCGCGGATGCGGTGGCTTTGGTGCCGCCTTCCTTCAAGGCGCTGTTGATATCACGACGGCTGAACGCCGCAGTGGCGCCGCTCAGCATACCGATGGCGAGCGAGATGACGACGGAGAAGGCGAGAATCGAGAAGTCCATGCGAATCTCGCTGGCGAGGCTGGTGTAGCCCACGGCGAAGCTCTTCAACAGGCTGAGGCAGGGGTAGGCGATGAGCAGCCCCAGCACGCCGCCGGCCAGCGCGTAGACCATGCTTTCGGTGAGCACCTGGCGTG
>DATMFX010000220.1:0-7496 GCA_035555995.1 Hyphomicrobiales bacterium
AAACCTGGTGGAACGCCTGGCCATCCTCTATCCCGGCGAAACCATCACCAACGGCAAGCTGCCCGAACGCTATCAGCTCAAACATGGCATCGAGGGTAGTGCTCCCGGGACCAACGACAGCACCGAGCCGTTGCAGCCGGCAGCCTTCACCACTGTCGACGTCGGCAGCGGCATCGACCTCAAGCAGTACCTCACCGACCTGGAAAGAAACCTGATCGAATCCGCGCTGCGCAACAGCGATTGGGTGGTGGCCAAGGCGGCAAAATCGCTTTCCCTGCAACGCACCACGCTGGTGGAAAAAATCAAGAAACTGGAAATCCACAGTCCCAGCGTTTGAATGAAAGGCGCTTGAATGAAAGGCGCTTGAATGAAAAACGCTTGAACCAGGAGCGCCTGAACGAAAAACCGGCGCACCCCGCCGGGGCACCGTCAAAATTCCAACCTTCGCCAAAATACCAGCGCCAGCCCATCGCCATACCGACGCCAAATCTGCAAAAAACCCGGCAATTTAGCACTTTTCCAACTTGGCACACTGCTTGCTTTACCGCCATGGAGAGTGTCATGGAGCAAGCTCCGTCGAGGTATCGGTATGAAAAGTCAAAAATCCATTCTGCTGTGCACCGCCAGCGATTCGTTGCAGCAATCGCTGCGCGCCATCCTGCAGTCGGCGCATTACGCCGTACTGGACAGCGCCACGCTGGAACAGGCCGATATCCTGACCGCCACGCGCAACGTCAGCGTACTGATCGGGGACCTCGGCCTGGAGGAAGCCACCGACTTCGCCTTCATCGCCCGCCTGCGCGCGCGCAAGCCGGCGCTACCGATCGTGCTTGCCTGCCGCTATGCACAAATTCCCGATGCCGTGCGCGGCATCCAGGCCGGCGCCAACGACTACGTCACCATTCCCTGCGACCCACGCACGCTGATCGAAATCTGCAACCGCCTCACCAGCGGCGAGGATGGCCAACCGCCGATGGTCATGGCGGATCCGCTGTCGGTGCAGACCGCGGCACTTGCCAAACGCGTGGCGCAAAGCAACGCCACGGTGATGATCTGCGGCGAATCCGGCACCGGCAAGGAAGTGTTCTCGCGCTACATCCACGAAAACTCGCCGCGCGCCGGTAAGCCCTTCGTGGCCATCAACTGCGCCGCCATTCCCGAAACCATGCTCGAATCCATCCTCTTCGGCTACGAGAAAGGCGCATTCACCGGCGCCGTCACCGCCCGCCCCGGCAAGTTCGAGCAAGCCAACGGCGGCACGCTGCTGCTCGACGAAATCTCGGAAATGGACCTCGGGTTGCAGGCCAAGCTGCTGCGCGTGATCCAGGAACGCGAAGTGGAACGCCTGGGCGGCAGCCGCAGCATCGTGCTCGACCTGCGAATCATCGCCACCACCAACCGTAACCTCAAGGAAGCGGTGAAGGCTGGCCGCTTCCGCGAAGACCTGTTCTATCGGCTCAACGTGTTTCCGCTGCACCTGCCCGGCCTGCGCCATCGCCAGGAAGACATCGTGCCGCTTGCCTACACCTTCATCGAACGCTATCGCGGCGAACACAGCCTCACGCTCGACGAAGCCGCAGGCACCAGGCTCATCGCGCACGACTGGCCGGGCAACGTGCGCGAGCTGGAAAACGTCATCCAGCGCGCGCTGATCCTCACCACCGGCACCACCATCGAGGAAAGCGCCATCGTGTTCGAAACCGTTGATTCCGCGTTCATGGCACCGATTGAAGCAAGCCTTGCCGCCCGGGCACTGGAAAGCGACCTGAAAACCCTGGAACAGGAACTGATACTCGACGCCATCGGCAACCAGCGCAGCCGTAAGGCCGCCGCGGAAAAACTCGGCATCAGCCCACGCACGCTGCGCTACAAGCTGGCGCAGTTCCGCAAGGCCGGCATCGCCCTGCCCGCTTGAGGAGCTCTTATGAACACCATCGACAACGCCATGGGCATCGAACAGGTGCTGCGCCAGATCCGGCTCAATGCACACCTGCTGCAGCAGGGCGCTGCACCTGCCGCCACGGCGAGCGGCAGTGAATTTTCCAGCGTGCTGGCGCGTTCCATCGACGCCGTGAACGGCCTGCAGCAGGAGGCGGGAACGCTCAAGACCCGCTACGAGCTTGGCGATGCAGAAGTGGACCTGCCCGGGGTGATGATCGCTTCGCAGAAAGCCTCGCTTTCCTTCGAGGCGGCCACGCAGGTGCGCAACAAACTGCTCAGCGCCTACCAGGAAATCATGAGCATGCAGGTATGAGCCTACGCCGTTTGCCTTTTTTACGTCGCCACACGAGGTAGCACCGTTCCATGGCCTCCACTGCCCTGGCGCATTCCGCGCTTGAACAGATCAACCAGTTGAGCCGGCTGCCCTGGGCGCGCCAGGCCGGCTTCATGATCGTGCTGGCGGCTGCCATCGCCCTCGGCACGTCCGTGGCGCTCTGGTCGCAGCAAGCCGATTACGTGGTGCTGTTTCCCGACGGCGCGGCGCAGGACAAGGTGGAAGTGGCGGCCGCGCTCGAGAATGCACGCATTGCCTATCGCCTGGAGCCCGGCTCGGGACGCATCGCGGTACCGGCGGCGGACCTGCAGCAGGCGCGCCTGCAACTCGCCACCCAGGGCCTGCCGCGCAGCAACGCCGGCAATGGCGCGTTCGAGGCGCTGCAGCAAGGCAGCGCCATCGGCACCAGCAATTTCGTGGAACAGGCACGCTACACCCATGCCCTGGAACAGGAGCTGGTCACCACCATCAAGCTGCTCAGCGCCGTGCGCGATGCGCGCGTGCATCTGAGCATTCCAAAACAAACCTCGTTCCTGCGCAATGGCAGCAAGCCGAGCGCGTCGGTGATGCTCGATCTGGTCGGCGGCCAGCACATCAGCGACACCCAGATCGCCGGCATCGCCCACCTGGTCGCCTCCAGCGTGGCGGGGCTGGAATCGGAACGGGTGTCCATCGTCGACCAAAAAGGTTCGCTGTTGTCGCGGCAGAACGCCGGGGCGCTCGAAGGCAGCAGCGACCAGTTGCGCCATACCCGTACCCTCGAAGAGGAATATACCCAGCGCATCCTGACGCTGCTGACGCCGATCGTGGGCGAGGGCCGCATCCGCGCCCAGGTGACCGCGGAGCTGGACTTTACCGTGGTGGAAACCACCGCGGAAAACTACGACCCCAACAAAACCGTGCTGCGCAGCGAGCAAAGCCTGCAGGAAACCCGTGGCGACGACACCGCGCCGCTGCCGGGCGCCCTGACGCCCACGCCGCCGCTCGACGCCGCCGGCAACGTGGTGGCACCCGAGGTGCCGGTACTTGGCCTCGAAGGAACGCCGCCCGCGGCGACCCCGCCAACCGATCCCGCTGCCACCACGCCAAATAGCGGCCAACGCCGCTTCAACACCACCCGCAACTACGAAGTGGATCGCAGCATCAGCCACACCCGCACCGTGCCCGGTGGCATCAAGCGCTTGTCGGTGGCGGTGGTGGTGGATCTGCTCGCGCCGCCTGCCGCGCCCGCGGCACAAGTCGATGACGACGAGGCCGCTGCGGCGGCCGCTGCGCTTGCCACGCAGCAGCAGGAAAAACTCGCCCGGCTGACGCAGCTGGTCAAAGACAGCGTCGGCTACAGCGCCGCGCGCGGCGACAGCGTCAACGTGATCAGTGAAGCCTTCTCCGAACCGTCCTTCCCGGTTTACGAAGCCGCGACGCCGCCGCTCTGGCAACAGCCCTGGGTCCCCGCGGCGGCCAGAAACCTGGCGGCGGGCCTGGTGGTGGTGCTGTTGATCTTCGCGGTGCTGCGCCCTGCCCTGCGCACGGTGGTGGCGCCGGCCGCGCCGGCACCGGTGCAGCTGATCGTCGAGCGCGACGTGCGTGACGACGATGAACCCGAGAAACTGCCAGCGCGCTCCGCCTTCGACGAAAACCTGCAACTGGCGCAGAACATCGTGCGCAGCGAACCGGCGCGTGCCGCGCGCATGATCAAGGACTGGGTGGCCAATGACTGAACCCATCCATCCGCAACGTGCCTGGCGCGACGCCGCGCCAGCGCCACGGCACCATAAGGCATAGGGGGTAAACGATGGGCGCCAAACACAACCTGGCCGACCTGGGCAGCGCGGTCAGCCGCTGGACCACGCCGCAACTGGAAGAACCGGTGCCGGCCCCGCAGGAGAGCGGGCCGAGCCTGGAAGAACTGCGCCAGCGCGCCCGCGAACAAGGCTTCGCCGAGGGCCACGCCGAAGGGCTGCGCCAGGGGCAGGCACAGCTCGATGCACGCGCGCGCCAGCTGGAACTGTTGCTCGATGCACTGGCGCAGCCGTTTGCCGATCTCAACCAGCAGCTGTTGCAGCTGATGGCGGGGCTGTCCGGCAAGATCGCGCGCAGCCTGGTCAAGCGCGAACTGCGCAGCGCGCCGGAAACCATCATGGCGCTGGTGCGCGATACCACGGCGCTGCTCGATGCCACGGCGCCGCGCCTCAACGTCTACCTCAATCCCGCCGATGCGCGCGTCATCGCTGCGCTGATGCAGGACGGCAGCGAACGCACGCGCTGGGCGCTGATCGAGGACCCCAGCATCGCGCCCGGCGATTGTAAGGTGGGCAACCTCGATTCCATCGTCGACGGCAACCTCACCGCGCGCATCGATGCGGTGCTGACGCAATTCCAGGGAGACGAACGTGGTTGACGCCGCCCTTGCACCGCCGCCGCTTGCGGCGCGCCAGGCATTCCTGCAGGCCAATCTGGAACGCTATTGCCAGCGCGTGCGTCCGCCCGTGCTGCCCGTGGAAGGCAAGCTGGTGCAGATGATGGGACTGACGCTGGTGGCCTCCGGCTGCCGCGCCGCGGTGGGCAGCCGCTGCCTCGTCACCACTGCCAACAATCTGCGCATCGAGGCGGAAGTGGTGGGCTTCAGCGATGAAAAACTGTTCCTGATGCCGATCGGGCGTGTACACAGCCTCAGTCCCGGTGCGCGCGTCACCCCTTTGCCGCATTCGCCGCAGGTGGTGGTGGGCGCGGAGTTGCTTGGGCGCGTCATCGACGGCAGCGGCCAGCCGCTCGACGGGCTCGGCGATCTGCAGGGCGAACAGCATTACCGGTTGATCGGCGCGCCGATCAATCCCTTCGAACGCAAGCCGATCGACAAACCGCTGGACGTGGGCGTGCGCGCCATCAATGGGCTGCTTACCGTGGGCCGCGGCCAGCGTATTGGCCTGTTTGCCGGCAGCGGCGTGGGCAAGAGCGTGCTGCTTGGCCAGATGACGCGCCACACCGAAGCCGACGTGGTGGTGGTGGGATTGATCGGCGAGCGCGGGCGCGAAGTACGCGAGTTCGTCGAGGACATTCTCGGCAAGGAGGATTTCAGGAAGGCGGTAATCGTGGCCACCCCCGCTGACGATCCACCACTGCTGCGCCTGCACGGCGCCTGGCGCGCCACGGCAATCGCCGAGTATTTCCGCGACGCCGGCAAGAACGTGCTGCTGCTGATGGACTCGCCGACCCGCTTCGCCCAGGCCCAGCGCGAACTGGCGCTGTCCATCGGCGAGCCGCCGGTGACGCGCGGCTATCCGCCTTCGGTATTCGCGCTGATTCCGCAACTGGTGGAACGCGCCGGCAACGCCAATGTGGGCTGCAACGGCTCGATCACCGCGTTCTACACCGTGCTGGCGGAAGGCGACGACCAGCAGGACCCGATCGCCGATGCCACCCGCGCCATCCTGGACGGGCACATCGTGCTGTCGCGCGCGCTGGCGGAAGCCGGCATCTACCCGGCAATCAGCGTGGAAGCGTCGATCAGCCGCGTGATGAACAACATCGTCGACACAAAGCAGCAGCGCGCCGCCATCCGTTTCAAGCAGACCTACAGCCACTATGAAAAGAACCGTGACCTGATCAGTGTCGGCGCCTATCGCCGCGGCTCCGATCCCGGTATCGACCAAGCCATCGAAAAGTTTCCAAGGCTGCAGCAGTACCTCCAGCAGGGTGCCAAGGAAAAGGCCGATCTGGCCGCCAGCAGGGCCCAGCTATTCACTCTATTCGATGAGGAGACACCACGATGAAACGCTCCGAGCGTCTGGAAAAGATCAACGCCATCAACCAGGGCATGGAAAATCTGGCGGGCGTCAGCCTGGCCAGCGTGCAGGCGGACTACGATGCCCAATTGCACCAGCTGGAACAGCTCAGGGTATACCGGGAGGAATACGTGTCGCGCCTGCGCCAGCGCCTGGCCAACTACACCACGGCACGGCAATTGCAGGACTATCACTACTTCTTTTCCACCATCGACAAGGCAATCGAGCAGCAGGAACGCCAGGTGCAGCACTGCCTCGGCGTGGTCGAACAGCACAAGGCCGTCTGGCAACAGCGGCACCAGGAGGTACGCAAGATGGACATCGCCACCGAGAACCTCAAGCGCAGCGAGGCCGCGGGCGCCCAGCGCCGTGAACAAAAGCAGACCGATGAAATGGCAAGCCTGCTGTTCGGCCCGTCGAACGGCCTGGCGTACAGCAATGACCCCGCCAGCCGTCTGCACACGACGCGATGAAAAATCCCATGGAACTTGCCACCGCCCTGCTCGCCGCCGACTCCGCCGTGCCACGCGGTAAAAACCCCGCCGTGGGCACGACGGACGCGCATGCCGATTTTTCCGCAACGATCCGGCAGCAGTTGGCAGCGAGCGAGGCGGAAACAACGCCGGCGCAAGCGGCAGGCAGCGGCGGCAAGGACGTGCCGCCAGACGGTGAAATCCTGCCGTTGCCGCAGGAGGCGCCGGACGCCGGCGCCTCTGAGGCCAATGCGCCGGCCATCTTTGCGGAAGCGAAGGCGTCGGCCACCGCCCAGGCAACGCCTGACATACTGCCGCACGATGACAAGACTACTGAACGATCCATAACCGCCGCTATCACCATTCCCGAAACGATTTCGCAGGACGATGCCAGCGAAGCACAGCCGTCCATACCCGTGCAGCCAAAATTTACCGCGCGTGACGCTGCACCGCGCCGGGAGGCGGCGGCCATCGCAAGCGACACCTCGGTTGCTGCGACCACCACCACGCAGGCCGGGGCAACGGCCGAAGAAGATGAGGCTGCACCCGGCCAACCCGGGACGACACCGCTCACCTCCACCGCGACGCAAACACAAGAGTCCGCCACGGCAAGTACGTCCGCCGCGCAGACGCTACCTGGTACCCCGATGACAAGTGCCGCTGCGCCACCCGTCACCAACACGCCTTCCGCGGCTATATCCCCGCAACCGGAAGCGGACGACGCCCAACCCCTGTTCAATGGGCAAACACTACAAACGCCACCCGCCCCAGGCACTGCAATTGCCACCGCGACAACCCCAGGCACGGCGGCAGCGGAACCCACTACCACCCAGCCGCAACCCGTGGATGCCGGTAAAGCATTTTTCGATGTACCGTCACCGGCAGCCGACGCTCCCGCCATCACCAGCGGTACCAATACCACGACACCGGACAACAGCCTGCCACCGCCCGTTCCACAATCCGCCC
>DATMFX010000221.1:0-5789 GCA_035555995.1 Hyphomicrobiales bacterium
GGTCGAAACGCCGCAGATGATCGCGCGTGTCGTCGGGCAGGATGCACGACCCTGGCGGCAGCTGTAGCATGTCCGCATCCAGCAAACGGCGCGCGCGCTTGATGCTGATGGTGCGCAGCACGGCAAGCAACAGCGCCCAGATCGTGACGATTACCGACGCCTCCGGCTCCGGCTCGGCGATGATCACCAGAATGGAGCGCGACGGCGTATAGGTGGGATCGGCGTCCACCAGCGCCTGCTGTTCCACCAGCCATTGGTCGGCGGAAGGCCGCACGTAGACGGCGTAGACGGTCTGCACTACCAGCGTGACGAGCAACAGCAGCACGATGTTGACGAAGCGGTCCATGGTCTTGTTGGACTGCATTACCATCAACCAATCGGAATTTCGCATGGATTCCTCGATATGACCGGACCGCGCAGGGCTCCGCGCAACTGCGCCGAAGCGTAAACGCCGCCCGCCGGGAAAGTCCAGCGCACAAGCGGCATCCGCACAACGCAGGCGCGGCCGTTGCGTGCACAAACGGCGCTTTTTCGTGGCGCGGCGGCCTGCGCAGGCAGTAGGGGTCAACGCGCCCATGGCCACTGCGTTGATGCCCTTTTACGGGAGTTGACTCCAAACCATCGAAATCAGAGCATAATCGTCCGGGTCTAGGAACCTGTAGGGGAAATCCTGAGTCCTACAGGTTTCTAGCGTCCTGAATGGGTGATTCGCCTCAGGACGTACAGGGAGGGAGCGAACGAAATCCGGTTGCAGTCCGATTGCAACAGCGACTTGGTCATGATCTCGTGATTCTTCGAGCGCGGCCGCCGCATGACGATACCCATCGCATGTCTGTGGCCGGGCAGGTGCTTACCATGAGCAAACACGTGCAGTTTCATAAACCGGTCCGGGCCTTTCTTACCGCCTCCGCGCTGGCATTGCTGCTGGCGGGCTGCGAATCCACGAGCACGACAAGCAGCTCCAGCAGTTCGGGGATGCCGAGTTCCTCCGGCATGCCGGGCGCCTCCGGTTCCTCCAGCCCGAGCATGCCCGGTTCGCCGTCTTCCTCGCCGTCGTCCTCCGCGCCATCGTCGCCCGGGGCTTCATCCACGTCTTCGTCTTCATCGTCCTCCATGCCTTCACTGCCCGGCGCATCCTCATCCGGCGGCGCGCCTTCGCTGCCCGGCGGAGACAGCCGGGGCAACACGGCCTCCCTGCCAGGAGGCGGCGCTGCTTCCTCCAGCGGTTCATCGTCTTCTTCCGGTTCGTCCTCCTCTGCCGGCGGATCCGACGTCAATGTCTCGGTAAATGGCACGCAGCTGCCGGGCGTGGGCACGTCCTCCGGCGGCCTGCCCGGGGCCTCCGGCTCGTCCGGTTCCGCTGGCATACCCGGCGGCACATCCGGTCTGCCTGGCGCCGCCGGCATACCCGGTGGCGGGGGATCGCCAGGCGCGGCAGGTTTGCCGGGTTCGTCGGGCTTTCCCGACGGCTCCCTCGGCGGTCTCGACAACGGCACGGGCGGCATCGTCGGCAACGGCGGCGGCGGACAGGGCGGTAATGGCAATCAGCCAGGCGCCGGCGCTTCCAACGGGAGCAGCGCGAGTGGTAATGGCGCCAACGGCACTGGCACCGATGGCAATGGGCCAAACGGCCGCGGCCCCACAAATGGCAGCGGCACACTGGGCAGCAATGGCACAGCAAACGGCAATGGGACGCTGGGCAACAATGGCACCGTGAATGGCACCGGCACGGCAGGCAACAATGGCATCGGCACAGAGGGCGGCGGCGCGGCGGGAGGCAATGGCACAGCAAATGGCACCGGTGGCATCGCCGGCGGTGTGCCGGGCGGTTTCGACGACGACCCCTTTGCCGGCCTTGGCACGCCAGGCAATGGCGGCGGCATGACGGCGGCCGAACGCCGCGCCGCGCTCGATGCCCGGCTGGAAGCCAGCTATGCCACGTTCGACGGCATGATCCTGGAAGAACGCGGCCAGGCCCGCGCGGAAGCCGACGCCGCCGGCAGCGGCGTCATGGCCACCCGTTCGGGGCAGGGAAACGGCAACGGCGAGGGTGATGGCGACGGCACCGGCGATATCCCCGGCGGCAGGGCGGGCGGCACCTACGGCGGTTCCCCCGCGATCATCGTGGCAAGCTCGCCAAACGGCGGCAACGTGCCCGGCGCGCTGCCCGGCAACAACAACAATGCCACCGCCTACCCCATTCCAGCGGACATCCCCAGCGGCAACGACGACGATGTGGTGGGGCGCCAGCTGCGCGAGGCGGCGATGTACGAGCCCGACCCCGAGCTGCGCGAAAAACTGTGGGACGAATACCGCAAATACACCGGCCTGAGCCGGTAGGCGGCATCTTGCGCCAGCGCGGGCCGGCCGCGATCGACAGGCAGTACGGGCAACGACCATGAACAAAATCTCGCACACCCTGGGTTTGTTGGCGCTGATGCTGCTGCTTGGCGCCTGCAACACCAGCACGATCAAGACCACCGCGCTCACACCCGCCGTGGTGGAGACTGCCGCGATCGATGAAAGCGAGCTGCTCGACATCGGCATCGCCGTGTTCGACCCCGGCCTGGACGACATTCCCTCCGACCGCGAGGAACTGACCTTCGGCGACGTGCGCCTGGCGGAAACCCAGTACAGCGCCTACCTGCTGGCGCAGACACTGCAAAGCACCGGCAACTGGGGCGTGGTGCGCGTGGTGCCGGGCGACCTGTCCTACTACGATCTGGCCTTGCGCGGCACCATCGTGCAAAGCGACGGCGAAACCATGCGCCTGCAGGTGCAGGTGTCGGACGTGACCGGCAAGGTGTGGATCGACAAGGAATACGAGGAAGTGGTGAGCAAGTTCACCTATGACCCGCGCCTCAGGCGCAACGAAGATTCCTTCCAGGGCCTGTACAATCGCATCGCCAACGACATTCTCAAGTACCGGCAGGACCGCGTGTCCGCCGGGGAACTGCGCAACATCCGCACCATCGCCAAGCTGCAGTTCGCGCGCAGTTTCGCACCGCAGGCCTTCGACCAGTACCTGGGACAAAAACGCAACGGCATCCTGGAAGTCAAACGCCTGCCCGCCGCCGACGATCCGCTGCTGAGCCGCATCGAGACCATCCGCGAGCGCGACTATCTCTACGTGGACACGCTGCAGGATTACTACGGCAATTTCGTGCGCCAGATGCAGGGCCCCTACACCGATTTCCGCCGCGTGAGCTACGAGGAAGTGATGAAATACGACAAGCTGCGCGCCCAGGCGCGGCGCAACATGGTGCTTGGCGTAGCCTCCATTCTCGGCGGCCTCGCCGCCACCCAGAGCAGCAGCGCCGCCGTGAACTACGCGGCATTCGGCGGGTTGTTCGGCGGCGGCTTTCTGATCAAGGACGCTTTCAACAAGCGCGACGAAGCGCAGATGCAGGCGGAAACACTGGCGGAGCTCGGCAACTCGATGGGATCGGACGTAGCGCCGCACACCATCGAACTCGATGAACGCGTGGTGACCCTCACCGGCAGCGTCGACGCCCAATACGCCCAGTGGCGCGAAATCCTCGCCGACATCTACGCCAACGAGATCGGCACCCCGTGAACCCTGAAGGCAACCCGCGGCCGCATTTGCATGCCATGACCGACACCACCGCCACCCACAACGCCGCGGCCCCCCCCAAGGCCGCGGGCGCTTCCGCCTCCGGCGCACCGCCGCTCGGCATGGCCGAACGACTGCAACTACAGCGTGCCCAGCACAAGACCAACAATCTGCTGTGGGGCATCTTCGTGCTGCTCTTGATCCTGGTGGGCGGCGTGATGTTCGTGCTGCCCAACTATGTCAGCCCGGCCGCCCCCGAAACGGTACGCGTCGCGGTAACCCCAAGCCCGGCCGCCGCCACGGAAGAAGCGCCGTTCGAACAGGCGCAGCGGCTGCGCCAGCGCGAGGAAGCGCAAGCCGCGCTGGCACCGCTGCTGGAGCTGCAGGATGCCCTGGAACGCAAGCAGGTGCGGCGCTGGGCGGAAACCGAATTCGACGCCGCCATTACCCAGGCGCATGAGGGCGATACCGCCTATGCCGCGCAGGACTACGCCACCGCGCGCGATCGCTACCAGGCGGCGCTGACGCAATTGCAGCAAATCGACGCCGATGAAACCTCGCTCTACGCCAACTTCATGAGCGAAGGCGATAACGCCTACGCTGCCGGCGATGCCGCCACCGCCGAAGCCGCCTACGGCCAGGCGCTGTTGCTACAACCGGGCAGCGCGCAGGCCGTGGCCGGCATGGAACGCGCCCAGGCGCTCGGCGCGGTGCTGGAGCTGCTCGAGACCGGCCGCAAGCTGCAGGCCGACCAGCAGCTCGACGCCGCGCGCGAACAATATCGTCAGGCACAGGTCCTGGATGCCGCACATCCTGACGTGCGCACCGCGTTGAATGAGGTGGAACGCGCCATCGTCGACCGCAACTTCGCCGGCGCCATGTCGCGCGGTTATACCGCCTTGCAGGCAGGCAATGCCGCCGAGGCGCAGCAGGCGTTCCAGCAGGCGCTCGGCATCAAGCCCGGCGCCGGCGAAGCCAACGCCGCATTGGCGCAGGCGCGCGACCAGCAGACCTTCGCCGCGCTCAACGTGCAGGTGGAAGCCGCCGAGCGTTTCGAGGCGGAGGAAAACTGGGCCGAGGCGCTTGCCGCCTGGGACCGCGCGCTGGAAGTGGACCCCAATCTGGTGAGCGTCCAGCAGGGGCAGCGGCGCAGCCAGAGCCGCAACAATCTCGACGTCTTCCTGCGCGGCATCGTCGACGATCCGCTGCGCCTGGCCACGCCCGACATCCACGCCCAAGCCACCCAGGTGCTCGCCGATGCCCGGCAACTGCCCGACGCCGGCCCGAAGCTGCGGGAACAATTACAGACCGTGCAGACCTACCTGCAGCAGGCGCTGGTGCCGGCCACGGTGCAGTTGCAGTCGGATGGGGTAACCAGCGTGACGCTGCTGCGCGTGGGCGAACTTGGCGCCTTCACCAACCGCACGCTCGACCTCACGCCCGGCACCTATACCGCGATGGGCGTGCGCCCCGGCTACCGCGACGTGCGGCAGGAATTCCAGGTGAGCATCGATGGGCGGGCGCCAATGGTGACGGTGGCCTGCAGCGAAGCCATCTGAGGTTGCGCCGCCGTTCAGTTTCACATTGATTTTACGCACTGACCTTTTGCACTGATTTTGTAATTCACGAGCCCACTCATGGCAGACAGCCCCTCACAAACGCCCTGGTCCGCGGACGACGACGCCCCCATCGTGCCGATCGACTTCGCGCCCCCCGGCGTGGAACGCAAACGCCTGCGCCTGCCGCTCAGCCCGGCCGGCGTGGCGGTGACGTTCGTGCTGGCGTTGTTCGTGGCAGTGAGCTGGTTCGTGCTGACGGCACGCTCGGTGTCCTTCGACGTGACCCCGCCCGAAGGCGAAGTCAGCATATCGGGGGCGCTTGCCGTGGAAGTGGGCCCTCGCTACCTGATCCGCGAAGGCGAATTGCAGGTGCATGCCAGCGCCGCGGGCTACTACGATTTCGACGGGACAGTCACTGTGGGCGAGGAGCAGGGCCAGCGCTTTGCCATCGAACTGCAGCCGCTGCCCGGCCTGCTGGATCTCGACACCGGAGCGGTCACCGGCGCCGAAGTGCTGGTGGATGGCGAGGGGGTAGGCGTCACCCCGCTGCAGCAACTGGAACTGGCGGCGGGCGAGCATACGCTCACGCTGCGCCGCGAGCGTTACGAAACGCTGGAAACCACGGTGCGGATCGAGGGCCGCGCCAGCAGGCAGGC
>DATMFX010000222.1:0-4121 GCA_035555995.1 Hyphomicrobiales bacterium
ACGAGGATGAACAGACGCCGCTGATGCTTGCCGCCAATGTCGGCGTGCTGCCGGTGGCCAAACTGCTGGTCGATCACGGCGCCGACGTCAACGCGGTGGAACAGTGGCGCGGCCAGACCGCGCTGATGTGGGCTGCGGCGGGCAATCATGGCGAAGTGGCCGAACTGTTGATCGCGCATGGGGCGGACGTCAACGTGCGCGCCGACGCCTTTGACTGGAGTACGCAGATCAGTTCTGAACCGCGCGGACAATATCGGCTTACCGGCGGGCTCACGCCGCTGCTCTATGCCGCGCGCGGCGGCTGCCGCCAGTGCGTGGACGCCATGCTCGCCGCTGGCGCCGACATCAACCTGCCCGATCCCGACGGCGTTACGCCGCTGATCATTGCCATCGACAACCAACATTACGATCTTGCCGCCCACCTGATGGAACAAGGCGCCAATCCGCACAGCTGGGACTGGTGGGGGCGCACGCCGCTGTACGTGGCCGCCGACATGAACAGCTACCGTTCCGGCCCCGGCGAGGATGGCGACGGCGCGGGCGGCGACACGCGCGATGCGGTGGACATGATGCGGCTGTTGCTCGAAGCCGGCGTGGATCCCGATCCGCAGCTGAACATGCACCGCCCAGGCCGTGGCGGCGGCAGTGGGCGCTTTACCGACGACCTGCTCAATTCCGGCGCCACGCCTCTGCTGCGCGCCGCCAACTCATTGGATATCGAGGCGATACGCGTGCTGCTGGAACACGGCGCCATGGTGGACCTGCCCAATGCGATGGGTGTAACACCCTTGATGGCTGCCGCCGGCTTCGGTTCGCCGCGCGGCGTGCTGGCCGGGCGTTTTACCCCGCAGGATCAGGCAAAAGCCATTGCAGTGCTCGATCTATTGCTTGCCGCCGGCGCCGACATCGATGCCCGCGTGCTCGACACCACCAGCCTCACCGCCCGCATCGCGCGGCGCAGTTCCATGACCGACCGCACCGGCCAAAGCGCCGTGTACGGCGCCATCGGCCAGGGCTGGGTGGACGTGGTGACCTACCTCGTGGAACACGGCGCCTCGCTCGACATCCTTGATGCCGAAGGCAAGACACCGCTCGACGCCGCCAATGGCCTGGCGGGCGGCCGGGTGGACCGGCCGATCGAAGCCATGGTCAGCTATCTGGAGGCGCGGCAGGCGCAGTAATCTGCCGTTGCGCTGAGGTTTCTCATTCCGCGGCAGCTTGTCATTCCGCGCGAAGTCGCGGAATCCATACCCTGCTGGATTCTGCGACTCCGTTTCGCTACGCGCAGAATGACGGGGGAAGCTGCCACTCCGCGGGGGAGTCTGCCATTGCGCGGGAGCCTGTCCTTAATCGCCGCCAAGGCTCATCAGTGTCGTGTTGCCGCCCGCCGCGGTGGTATTGCGGCTCACCGTCATTTCCACGCTGAAACGCCGCAGGTAATCCGGGCCGCCCGCTTTGGGACCGGTGCCGGACAGGTTCATGCCGCCAAAGGGATGCGTGCCCACCACGGCGCCGATCATGTTGCGGTTCACGTAGAAATTGCCGGCGCGCAGGCGATGGACGATGTGGTCCACGTGGCTGTCGATGCGGCTTTGGATGCCGCAGGTCAGCCCGTAGCCGTAGGCATTGAGGCGTTCCAGCACGGTGTCGAGGTCGGTGCTGCGGTAGCGGAACACGTGCAGTATCGGCCCGAACACTTCCTCGCTCAGCTGATCCAGACTGCTCAGTTCAAAAGCCACGGGCGCAAAGTAGGTGCCGTGCGCCGCCTGCGCCGGCGGAATGCTGTGGTGGAGAGTACCGCGGTGGAGAGTGTCGTGGTGGAGAGTACCGTGGTGGAGAGCACAGCGCTGGATCAGCCTGGCTTCCCGTTCCATGCGCGCGGCGTGGGCCTCGAGCCGCGCCAGCGCCTCGGCGTCTATCACCGGGCCCACGTCGGTGCTCGGATCCGCCGGATCGCCCACCTGCAATTCCGCCATGGCGCCGGCCAGGAATTCGAGCAGCGTATCGGCAATGTCGTCCTGCACCAGTAACAGGCGCAGCGCGGAACAGCGCTGTCCCGCGCTTTGGAACGCGGAACCCAGCACGTCGCCCACCACCTGCTGCGGCAGCGCCGACGAATCCACCAGCATGGCGTTCAGCCCGCCGGTTTCGGCAATGAAGGGCACGATGGGCGCCTGCCGTGCCGCAAGCGCGCGATTGATCGCCCAGGCGGTGTCGATGCCGCCGGTAAAAGCCACGCCGCCGATGCGCGCATCACCCACCAGGGTGGCGCCGATTTCGATACCGCTGCCGGGGAGCAATTGCAGCACCTCATGCGGAATGCCGGCCTCGTGCAACAGCCGCACGGCGGCCGTGGCGATCAGCGGCGTTTGTTCCGCCGGCTTGGCGATCACGCTGTTGCCGGCCGCGAGCGCGGCGGTGATCTGCCCCAGGAAAATCGCCAGCGGAAAGTTCCAGGGGCTGATGCAGACGAACACGCCGCGTCCACTGCGCAGCAGCTGATTGTCTTCGCCGGTGGGACCGGGCAATGGGCGTACCGCGAAATCCTCTCGGGCACGAGCGGCGTAATAGCGGCAAAAGTCGACGGCTTCGCGCACTTCGCTGAGTGCGTCGCTCAGCGTTTTGCCGGCCTCCGCCTGGCATAGCGCCATGAACGACGTCATGCGTTCTTCCAGCAGCCCCGCGGCGCGTTCCAGGCATTGCGCGCGCGCCTCCACCGCCGTGGCGTTCCAGGCAGGGAAGGCGGCCAGCGCGCTCGTCACCGCGGCGGCGCAATCCGTGGCGCGCGCGTTGTGTACCAGCCCCACGCTTTGGCGTGTGTCGGCGGGTGAGTGTATCGGCACTGCGGGCTGCGCCGCCGCGGTAAAGGCCACCAGCGGTTCGGCGCTGTGTTCCTGCGCGAGCGTCGTGGCGATGCCGTGCGTAAGCCGCGCCAAGGTGGGCCAGTCGTCGAGGTCGAGGCCCCTGGCGCTGGCACGCTCGGGGTAAAGCCCGCGCGGCGTGGGGATGCGGGGATGGGGGTGATAGGGGGCGGCAGAGAGCTGGCGGCGCGGATCGGCGGCAATTTCTGCGATCGGCGTCTGGTCGTCCGCGATGCGATTGACGAAGGAGCTGTTGGCGCCGTTTTCCAGCAGCCGCCGCACCAGATAGGGCAGCAGTTCCTCGTAGCTCCCCACCGGCGCATAAATGCGGCTGGCGCTGCCGCTTGCCGCCACGAGCGCGTCGTGCAGCGGCACGCCCATGCCGTGCAGCCGCTGGAATTCGAACTGTTGCGGCGCCAGCCCCGCCTCCTGCGCGAAGGCCAGCACGCAGGCCACGGTGTGCGCATTGTGGGTGGCGAACTGCGCATAGAAGCAGTCGGACCGTGCCAAGAGGCGCCGGGCACAAGCCAGGTAGGACACGTCGGTGGCCGGCTTGCGCGTGAATACCGGGTAGTCCTGCAGGCCGCGTTCCTGAGCGCGCTTGATCTCGCTGTCCCAATAGGCGCCCTTGACCAGTCGTACCATCAGGCAGCGCCCGCTTTCCTGCGCCAGTTCCTCCAGCCAGGCGATCAGGTCGAAGGCACGCTTCTGGTAGGCCTGCACCGCCAGTCCAAGGCCTTGCCATTGGCGCAGCGTGGGTTCCAGGCACAGCCGCCGTAGTAATGCCAGCGACAGTTCCAGCCGCTCGCTTTCCTCGGCGTCGATGGTCAGGCCGATGTCCGCATCGCGCGCGGCCTCGGCAAGCTGCAAGAGCCTGGGGGTGAGTTCGCGCAGCACGCGTTCGGCATTGGCGGGTTCGAAGCGTGGGTGCAGCGCCGACAGCTTGATGGAAATGCCCGGCGCCTGGCGCGGGCCGCCCTGCGCTTTCCCGCCGATGGCGGCGATGGCGTGCAGGTAGGCGGCTTGATAACGCTCGGCATCGGCGGCGGTGAGCGCGGCTTCGCCAAGCATGTCGTAGGAATGGCGAAAGCCGTTGGCTTGGACCTCTTTACCTTCACCATGCCGCAGCGCTTCATCCCGCTGCGGCGCCTCGGCACGCTGCAGCGCGGTTTCGATGGTGGGCCCCATGACGAACTGCCTTCCGAGGATGCGCATGGCGTGGCGCAGCATGGCGCGGATCACCGGTTCGCTGCTGCGCTG
>DATMFX010000223.1:0-5659 GCA_035555995.1 Hyphomicrobiales bacterium
ACTGAAGTCCAATGCCAAGCCTCTGTCGTCCCTGTTGCCCAGCCAGGGGCGTCGTAGGGCCAGGGATGGCCCGGAGCCGAGCGCCCCAGGGATGGGCTTGCAGCGTACCCTGGCTGGGCAACAGGGACGACAGGGGCGCAACGGTATCGATGCGGACCTTTGCCCTCCTGGATAGTCAACCACCACCCTCCCGATGCTGCCTGAGTAATTCGACAAACACCTGCGCCGCCTTATGTAAGCTGCGCCGCGCATGGTGGATCAGCATCAAGCGCCGTTCTAGGTGCAGTTCGGGGACTGGGAGAATCTGCAGGGAGCCATCGCCCAGCATGGTGGCAGGCAACACGCTCCAGGAAATCCCGATGCCTACCAGCGCCTTCAGCGTTTCCAGATTGTCCGTACTCAAATCCTGATCGAGGTTCAGCACATGGCCCTGACGCTGAAACGCCTCGCGCACGATGCGCCCGGTGTAGAAACGCGCATCGGGCAGAATAGCCGGGTAGGGCGCCAACTCGGCAAGCGCCACGCCTTGCCGCATTGCCAACGGATGATCGGGCGCCACCACCACTTCCAGCCGATCGTGCCAGATTGCTTCCCCCACCAGATTGTCGTCGTGCGGTTCTTCCTCGGTGGTCACCCCCAGGTCGGCGTCGCCATGGACAACGGCCCGGTGCGCCTCCTGCGAATTCATGAAGCGCAATTGCAGCCGCACCTGCGGATAGCGCCGCTTGTAGTCGCGCAGCACGGCGGGCAGCCGGTGCAGGCCGATGTGGTGGCTGGTGACCAGCCGCAGTGTGCCTTGCACGGTGCTGGCCAGATCGTGAACGGCCTGCGTGCCGGCGTCCAGCAGCGCCAGCACCTGCCGCGCATAGGGCAAGAGGCAGCGTCCCGCTTCGGTGGGCAGCAGGCGGCGGCCGATGCGGTCGAACAGCGGCTGGCCCAGTTGTTCTTCCAGCGTCTGGATGCGCCGCGTTACCGCGGGTTGCGTAAGGAATAGGTGCTCGGCGGCGAGCGAAACCGATTCGAGTTCCGCCACGGCGACAAAGGCTTTCAATTGGTGGGTGTCCATGGCGTGAATCATAAAACATATTTATATGAAATATAAAAAATATAAATTTGTTTTATGAATAAGCGGCGCGTAAGGTGAACAGCAATCGGGGTAGCGGCGGCTGTGCGCATGGTGCCGCGGCGGGTGAAGCGCTATAATGCCGCGCTTTTTTTGTGGCCTTGCCCTTGGCGGGCCACCGTTATGGGTCGTCGCTGGCGCGACGACAAAAATCGCTCCAGGCGATTCTTTGTGGGTGTTGGGAATTTTCTATGTCTGGCAATAGTTTCGGCAGGTTGTTCTGCGTGACGACCTTCGGGGAAAGTCACGGTCCTGCGCTTGGCTGCATCGTCGATGGCTGCCCTCCCGGCCTGCCACTTGCCGAGGCTGACCTGCAGCATGACCTCGACCGCCGCCGTCCCGGCACTTCGCGCTATACCACCCAGCGTCAGGAAGCGGACCAGGTGCGGATACTGTCCGGCGTCTTCGAAGGACGCACCACGGGCACGCCGATTGGCCTGTTGATCGAGAACACCGACCAGAAGAGCAAAGACTACGGCAACATCAAGGACCTGTTCCGCCCCGCGCATGCGGACTACGCCTACACCCAGAAATACGGCCTGCGCGATTATCGCGGCGGCGGGCGTTCCTCGGCGCGGGAAACCGCCATGCGGGTGGCGGCGGGCGCCATTGCCAAGAAATACCTGCACGAGCGCCACGGCGTCGTGATACGCGGCTACCTGTCGCAGCTTGGGCCGATCCAGCTGGAGCTGGTGGATTGGGCGCAGGTGGAGCAGAACCCGTTCTTCTGTCCCGATCCTGCCAAGGTGCCGGAGCTGGAAGCCTACATGGCCGCCCTCAGCAAGGAAGGCAATTCCATCGGCGCGCGCATCACCGTGGTGGCGAGCGGTGTGCCGGTGGGGCTTGGCGAGCCGGTGTTCGACCGCCTCGATGCGGAACTGGCGCATGGTCTGATGAGCATCAACGCCGTCAAGGGCGTGGAGATCGGTGCCGGTTTCGGCGCGGTTACCCAGAAGGGCACGGAACATCGCGACGAGCTCAGCCCCGCGGGGTTCCTGAGCAACCAGGCCGGCGGCATCGTCGGCGGCATCAGCACCGGGCAGGACATCGTGGCGCACATTGCGCTCAAGCCCACGTCCAGCATCCGCATTCCGGGCCGTACCATCGACGTGCAGGGCCAGCCGGCGGAGATCGTGACCACGGGCCGGCACGACCCCTGCGTCGGCATCCGCGCCACGCCGATTGCCGAAGCCATGATGGCGCTGACTTTGATGGATCATCTGTTGCGCCACCGCGCGCAGAACCAGGACGTGCGCTGCACGACCCCGGTGATTCCGGCGCAGGCACCACGGGACTGACACATAATCAACTTTAGCTATAAATCATAATCTATTGAAATTAAAAGAGAACGCTATGTCTGGTAAAACGCTCTACGACAAACTCTGGGAATCGCATCGGGTCACCGAGCTCGACAACGGCACGTCTCTGATCTACATCGATCTGCACTTCCTGCACGAGGTCACCTCGCCCCAGGCGTTCGAAGGCCTGCGCCTGGCGGGCCGTCAGCCGTGGCGCGCCGCGGCCAACATGGCCACGCCGGATCACAACGTGCCCACCACGCTGAATGAACGTTCACGTGGCGTGGAAGGCATCATCGATCCGATCTCGCGCATCCAGGTGAAAACGCTGGGCACCAACTGCAACGATTTCGGCATCACCGAGTTCGGCATCGACGACACCCGCCACGGCATCGTGCACGTGATCGGGCCGGAGCAGGGCCGCACCCTGCCGGGCATGACCATCGTCTGCGGCGATTCGCACACCTCCACCCACGGCGCGCTTGGCGCGCTGGCGCACGGCATCGGCACCTCCGAAGTCGAGCACGTGCTTGCCACCCAGTGCCTGGTGCAGCGCAAGGCCAAGAACATGCTGGTGAAGGTCAACGGCACGCTCAAGCCGGGCATCACCGCCAAGGACGTGATCCTGGCCATCATCGGCAGGATCGGCACCGCCGGCGGCACCGGCTACACCATCGAATTCGGTGGCGACGTGATCCGTGGCCTGTCCGTGGAAGGCCGCATGACGGTATGCAACATGGCCATCGAAGCCGGCGCGCGCGCCGGCCTGGTGGCGGTGGATGACAAGACCATCGAGTATCTGCGCGGCCGTCCCTACGCGCCCAAGGGCGAGCAGTGGGAACAGGCGGCGGCGGTGTGGCGCACGCTGGTAAGCGATGCGGACGCCCACTTCGACGCGGTAGTCGAGCTGGAAGGCGGCGACATCGTGCCGCAGGTCAGCTGGGGCACGTCCCCGGAAATGGTCGCCCCGATCACCGGCGTGGTGCCGGATCCGGAACAGGCGTCCAGCGAGGCCAAGAAGGGCAACTATCGCCAGGCGCTCAAGTACATGGGCCTGAGCGCGGGCACGCCGATCACCGACATCGAACTGGATCGCGTGTTCATCGGTTCCTGCACCAACTCGCGTATCGAGGATCTGCGCGCCGCCGCCGCCGTGGTCAAGGGCCGCAAGGTGGCGGCCAACATCAAACAGGCGCTGGTGGTGCCCGGTTCCGGACTGGTGAAGGCACAGGCGGAACAGGAAGGGCTGGACAAGGTATTCAGGGACGCCGGCCTCGAATGGCGTGAGCCGGGTTGTTCCATGTGCCTGGCCATGAACGCCGACCAGTTGGGACAGGGCGAGCATTGCGCGTCCACCTCGAACCGCAACTTCGAAGGGCGCCAGGGCTTCGGCGGACGCACCCATCTGGTCAGCCCGGCCATGGCGGCCGCGGCGGCGGTGTTCGGCCGTTTCGTGGATGTGCGCCAAGTAGAACTGCACTGATATCAGCCAATTAGCATAGAAAGTTAAAACTATCATGAAAAAATTCGTTTCTGAAAAAGGGCGGGTGCTGCCGCTGGATCGGGCCAATGTCGACACCGACTACATCATCCCCAAGCAGTTTCTCAAATCGATCAAGCGCACCGGCTTCGGCAAGAACCTGTTCGACGAAGCGCGCTATCTCGACAAGGGCGAGCCGGACCAGGATTGCAGCACGCGGCCGCTGAACCCGGATTTCGTGGGCAACCAGCCGCGCTACCAGGGCGCCTCGATCCTGCTGGCGCGGGAGAACTTCGGCTGCGGTTCCAGCCGCGAGCACGCGCCCTGGGCCTTGGATGACTACGGCATCCGTTGCATCATTGCCCCGAGCTTTGCCGATATTTTCTTCAATAACTGCATTAAGAATGGCATATTACTGATTGTTTTGGATGAGGAAACTGTCGAGCAGCTGTTCCAGGAAACCTTCGCCAACGACGGCTACACCCTGGACGTGGACCTCAATGAGCAACGCATCACCAAGCCCGATGGCAGTGTGATCCCCTTCGACGTGGAAGCCTCGCGCAAGCACATACTGCTCAACGGCCTGGACGATATCGGGCTGACCATGCAGCACGCCGAGGCCATCAAACGCTTCGAACAGAACTGGCGGCAAAGTTCCCCCTGGCTCTTTTCCTGAGCCGGGCGCGGCGTTCGCGCCGCACTTTTCCGAGCTCGCCCGGGTCGCTCGGCACACCAATGACCCGGTACTCAGCTGAAAGCGCTCTGGCGCGGAGTAAAGTGAAATGAGCAAGAAGTACAACGTTGCGGTTGTCGGCGCCACGGGGGCGGTGGGCAGGACCATCATCAGGATCCTGGAGCAACGCAAGTTTCCGGTGGACAACCTGTATCTGCTGGCAAGCGAGCGCAGCGCGGGCGAAACCATCACCTTCAACAGGAAGGAATACACCGTCGAGAACCTGGCCGACTTCGATTTCAGCAAGGCGCAGATCGGTCTGTTCTCGCCGGGTGCCAGCGTGTCCGCCGTGTATGCGCCCAAGGCCGGCGCCGCCGGCTGCATCGTGATCGACAACACCTCGCAGTTCCGCTACGACGAGGACATTCCGCTGGTGGTGCCCGAAGTGAATGCGCACGCCATTGCCCGCTACAAGCCGCGCAACATCATCGCCAACCCCAACTGCTCCACCATTCAGATGCTGGTGGCGCTCAAGCCGATCCAGGACAAGGTGGGTATCGCCCGCATCAACGTGGCCACCTACCAGAGCGTGTCCGGCACCGGCAAGGAAGCGATCGACGAGCTGGCCAGCCAGACCGCGCAGCTGCTCAACGGCCGTGAAGCGGAAGTGAAGGTGTATCCCAAACAGATCGCCTTCAACGTGCTGCCGCAGATCGACGTGTTCCAGGACAACGGCTACACCAAGGAAGAAATGAAGATGGTGTGGGAAACGCACAAGATCATGGAAGACGACAACATCCTGGTGAACCCCACCTGCGTGCGGGTGCCGGTGTTCTATTCGCATTCGGAAGCGGTGCACATCGAAACCCGCGAACCGATCAGCGTGGAAGACGTGCGCGCGCTGCTGGCCAAGGCGCCGGGCGTGAAACTGCTCGACAAGCAGGAAAACGGCGGCTATCCCACGCCGATCCCCGAAGGCACCGACCGCGACGAAGTCTGGGTGGGACGCATCCGCAAGGACATCAGCCATCCCAACGGCATCAATTTGTGGGTGGTGTCCGACAACCTGCGCAAGGGTGCCGCGC
>DATMFX010000224.1:0-4478 GCA_035555995.1 Hyphomicrobiales bacterium
GAAATCAAAGCCTACCTCCCGCAGCGCTACCCCTTCCTCATGATCGACCGAGTGCTGGAAATCGATCTTGGCAAGCGCATCAAGGCCTACAAGAACGTCACCACCAACGAAGAGTTCTTCGAAGGGCACTTTCCCAACAAACCGATTATGCCGGGCGTGCTCATCATCGAAGCCATGGCCCAGGCCGCCGGCGTGCTTGGCTTCAAGAGCCAGGAAAAACTGCCGCGTGACGGGTACCTGTACTATTTCGTGGGTGCCGACAACGTGCGCCTGAAGCGTCCCGTGGTGCCTGGCGATCAATTGATCCTGGAAGCCGAGATACTCACCGTGCGCCGCGGCATCTACAAGTTCTCCTGCCGGGCTTCCGTGGATGGCGAGCTGGCCTGCGAGGCCACCATCCTCTGTGCGGAACGCAAGGAGTGAGACCGGAAACGGCATCCTCCCCCGGCGAATCCTGCTCCGTGAACGGCCACGACCCCATCATCGACTCCAGCGCGCGCATTGGCAGCAATGTGCGCATTGGGCCGTGGAGCATCATCGGTCCCGACGTCGAGATCGGTGACGATTGCGAGATCGCCTCGCACGTGATCATCCACGGCCCTACCCGCATCGGCAAACGCAACCGTATATTCCAATTCGCGTCGGTGGGGGAGGATCCTTCCGACATGAAATACCGTGGCGAGGCCAGCTGGCTCGAAATGGGCGACGACAATGTGGTCCGCGAGGGCGTGACGCTGCATCGCGGCACCGAGGTGGGCGGCGGCATCACGCGCATCGGTTCGCACAACCTGTTCCTGCCCTATGCGCATGTGGCGCACGATTGCATCATCGGCAACCACACCATCTTCTCCAACAACGCCGCTGTCAGCGGTCACGTGACCGTGGACGACTGGGCGATCCTCGGCGGTTTCGCCGGCGTATATCAGTTTCTGCACATCGGCGCGCACAGCTTCATCGGCGCCCAGGCGCACGTGAACATGGACGTGCCCGCCTACGTGATGGTCAAGGGCACGCCGCCCGCGCCCAAAGGCATCAACACGGTGGGGCTGGAACGCCGTGGCTTCAGCGCCGAGAGCATCCAGACGCTGCGCCGTGCCTACAAACTGCTGTATCGCTCCGGCCTCAGCCTGGAGCAGGCGCTTGCCGAACTTGGCCAGCTGAGCCCCACCTGTATTGAAGTGCAGGTGTTGATCGATTCGGTGCGAGCCTCGACCAAGGGCATATTGCGTTGATGGCCGGCCTGCTCAAGGTCGGTATTCTGGCCGGGGAGAGTTCCGGTGACATTCTGGGCGCCGGTTTGATGCAGGCGCTGTCCGCGCGCCATCCGGATGTGCAATTTTTCGGCATTGGCGGCCCGCTGATGCAGGCGCAGGGCCTGACCTCGCTGTATCCCATGGACCGTCTGTCGGTGATGGGACTGGTGGAACCGCTCAAGCGCCTGCCGGAGCTGCTGCGCATCCGCCGCGACGTGGCGGCGCTGATGCGGCGCGAGCAGGTGGACGTATTCATCGGCATCGATTCGCCGGATTTCAACCTGGATCTGGAAGCGCGCCTGAAAGAGAGGGGCATCCGCACGGTGCATTACGTGAGCCCCTCGGTGTGGGCCTGGCGGCAGCGGCGCATTCACAAGATCGCCCGCGCCACCGACCTGGTGCTGGCGCTGTTTCCTTTCGAGGCTGAGTTCTATGAACAGCACCAGGTGCCCGTGCGCTGCGTGGGCCATCCGCTTGCCGACGTGATTCCACTGGAACCCGATCGCCTCACGGCGCGCCAGGCACTGGCGCTGGACGCGGACGCGCCGGTGCTGGCGCTGTTGCCGGGCAGCCGGGCCGGGGAGGTGGCGCGGCTGGCGCCCGTATTCTTCGCCACCGCCGCGCAACTGCAGGCGGAAGATCCGCGTCTGCAGGTGGTGGTGCCCGCCGCCAATGCCGAACGTGAAGCGCAGCTGCGCGCGCTGTTGCCGCCCGATAGTCCGATACGCCTCCTGCAGGGCCAATCGCGCCGGCTGATGGAAGCCGCCGATGCGGCGCTGCTGGCGTCCGGCACCGCTGCGCTGGAGGCCATGCTGTTCAAGTTGCCGATGCTGGTGTGCTACCGCATGGCGCCACTGTCCTATTGGCTGATCTCGCGCCTGCTCAAGGTGCCGTACTTTTCGCTGCCGAACCTGCTGGCCCAGGCACCGCTGGTGGAAGAGTTGGTGCAGGAACAGGTGAATCCGCAAGCGCTGGCGCCGCGCCTGCGCAAGTTGCTGCAGGAGCAGGGGACGGAACACGCCGCCCTGCAGGCACGCTATCGCGAAATCCACCAGAGCCTGCGGCTGGATGCCAGCGCACGCGCCGCCGACGCGGTGCTGGAGCTGACATGAGCCGCGCGCAGCTGGCACTGTTCCTGCCCGGCGCCGTGCCCGGGCAGCGGGTGGCCGGTACCGATGAAGTGGGGCGTGGCCCGCTGGCGGGCGATGTGTTCGCCGCCGCCGTGATCCTCGATCCCGCGCGTCCGATCAAGGGCCTGGCCGATTCCAAGCAGCTCAGCGAAGCGCGGCGCGAGGCCTTGTTCGACATCATTCGCCGCGAGGCACTGAGCTGGGCGGTGGCGCGCGCCAGCGTGGCGGAAATCGACAGCCTGAATATTCTCCACGCCAGCCTGCTGGCCATGAACCGCGCCGTGACGGCGCTTGCGGTGCAGCCGGACTTCGTCTACGTGGACGGCAACCGCCTACCGCGCTGGTCCTATGCCGCGCAGGCCGTGGTCAAGGGCGATGGCCGCATCGCCGCCGTGGCCGCCGCCTCGATTCTGGCGAAGGTGACGCGCGACCGTGAAATGTGCGAACTCGACCACTGCTATCCCGGTTATGGCTTCGCCGCCCACAAGGGCTACCCCACGCCCACGCACCTGCAGGCGCTGCGGCAACTGGGGCCGTGCCCTGTGCATCGCCGCAGCTTCAGGCCGGTGGCGCTGTGTCAAAGCTCTGACGAAGCCGGTACACTTGCACCGTTTCCGCAGTGACTGTCATATCCCCCATGAGTAGCGTTCCAGGCTTCGTGCATCTGCGTCTGCATTCCGAATATTCGGTGGTGGACAGCCTGATCCGCATCAAGCCGCTGGTCGCCCACGTCGCGGCGCTCGGCATGCCGGCGGTCGCCATGACCGACCAGTGCAATTTCTACGGACTGATCAAGTTCTACACCGCCGCGCGCGCCAAGGGCATCAAGCCGCTGTGCGGCTGCGATGTATTCATCGTGGACGACGACGCGCCCGACCAGCTGCACTTGCTGCCGCTCCTGGTCCGCAACCAGGACGGCTACCGCAATCTCATCCAGTTGATCTCCATGGCCTACCAGCACGGGCAGCATCGCGGCACCGTGGCGGTCAGGCGCAGCTGGCTCGAAGGACGCAGCGACGGGTTGATCGCGCTGTCCGGCGCCAGCGGCGGCGACGTCGGCAAGGCGCTTCTGAGCAACGATCTGGAACTGGCGGAGCGATTGCTGGCCCAATGGCAGCAAC
This sequence comes from Hyphomicrobiales bacterium, assembly GCA_035555995.1. GTDB lineage: Bacteria > Pseudomonadota > Gammaproteobacteria > Pseudomonadales > Pseudohongiellaceae > CAILUG01. The sequence continues at coordinate 3,505 of DATMFX010000224.1, forward strand.
TGTTTCCCGATGCCTACTATCTCGAGCTGCAGCGCACTGGCCGGGCCGGCGATTCCGAACACGTGGCCCGCGCGGTGGCGCTTGCGCTGCGCACCGGAATGCCGGTGGTGGCCACCAACGACGTACGCTTTCTCACCCACGAGGAATTCGAGGCGCACGAAGTGCGGGTGTGCATCAATGACCGCCGCACGCTGGACGATCCGCGCCGCCCGCGGCTCTATTCGGAACAGCAGTATCTGCGCAGCGTGGAGGAGATGCGGGAGCTGTTCAGCGACCTGCCCGAAGCGCTGGAAAACACCGTGGAAATCGCGCGGCGCTGCAACCTGGAACTGCAATTGGGCAAGCCGTTCCTGCCCAACTACCCGATTCCCGAGGGCATGACGATCGAGCAGTTCATCCGCCAGGAAAGCGAGCGTGGGCTTGCGGCGCGCCTGGCTGAGCTGTACAACGCCAACGATCCCAAGCTGCCCGGGATTCGCCAGCGTTATCACGACCGGTTGGAGTTCGAGCTTGGCATCATCAACCAGATGGGCTTTCCCGGTTATTTCCTGATCGTGATGGAGTTCATCCAGTGGGCCAAGGACAACGGCATTCCGGTAGGGCCGGGCAGGGGCTCGGGCGCCGGCTCGCTGGTGGCGTATTCTCTCAAGATCACCGACCTCGATCCCCTGCAGTACGACCTGCTGTTCGAACGCTTCCTCAACCCCGAACGCGTGTCCATGCCGGATTTCGACGTGGATTTCTGCATGGACGGCCGCGACCGCGTGATCGAGCACGTGGCCGAGCTGTACGGCCACGATGCCGTCTCGCAGATCATCACCTTCGGCACCATGGCCGCCAAGGCGGTGATACGCGACGTGGGCCGCGTGCAGGGCAAGTCCTATGCATTGGCCGACAAGCTGTCCAAGCTGGTGCCTTTCGAAGTGGGCATGACCCTGGAGAAAGCCAAGCGCGACGAACCGGCGCTGGTGGAG
>DATMFX010000225.1:0-3517 GCA_035555995.1 Hyphomicrobiales bacterium
ATGGCCATCGGCCGCACCTTCCAGGAATCGCTGCAGAAAGCGCTGCGCGGCATGGAAACCGGCATCTGCGGCTTCGATCCCATACTCGACAATGAAGCCAGCGACGCGCAGGAACGCCTGCTGTGGGAACTGAAGGAAGCCGGCGCCGACCGCATCCGCTACGTCGGCGACGCCTTCCGCCGCGGCATGAGCGTGAGCGAGGTGCACGAACTGACGCACATCGATCCCTGGTACCTGGTGCAGATCGAAGACATCATCCAGGACGAACTGGCCCTGGCCGGACACAGCCTCGACGCGCTCGACAAACAGAGCCTCTACCGCCTCAAGCGCAAGGGCTTCTCCGACCAGCGCCTGGCCCAGGTGCTTGGCGTCAAGGAAGCCGCGATCCGCGACAGGCGCCATGAATTCGGCCTGCGTCCCGTCTACAAGCGCGTGGACACCTGTGCCGCCGAATTCCGTTCCAATACCGCCTACATGTACTCCTGCTACGAGGAGGAATGCGAAGGCGAACCAAGCAACCGCGACAAGATCATGGTGCTCGGCGGCGGTCCCAACCGCATCGGCCAGGGCATCGAGTTCGACTACTGCTGCGTGCATGCCGCGCTGGCGGTGCGGGAAGCCGGCTATGAAGCGATCATGGTCAACTGCAACCCGGAAACCGTGTCCACCGACTTCAACGTGTCCGATCGCCTCTATTTCGAACCGGTGACGCTCGAGGACGTGCTCGAGATCGTGCATCTGGAACGGCCCAAGGGCGTGATCGTGCAGTTCGGCGGCCAGACGCCGCTGAAGCTGGTCACCAGCCTGGAAAAACTCGGCGTGCCGATCATCGGCACCTCGCCGGACGCCATCGACCGCGCCGAAGACCGCGAACGCTTCCAGCACATGATCCAGAAGCTCGACCTCAAGCAGCCGCCCAACAGCACCGTGCGCAGCCTGGAACAGGCGGTGTTGGAGGCCGGCAAGATCGGCTACCCGCTGGTGGTGCGTCCTTCCTACGTATTGGGCGGGCGCGCGATGGAAATCGTCTACAACGAAGCCGAGCTGCGCCGCTACATCAACGACGCCGTGAACGTGTCCAACGAAAGCCCGGTACTGCTCGACCACTACCTCAACGCCGCCATCGAGATCGACGTGGACGTGGTCAGCGACGGCAAGGACGTGGTGGTGGGCGCCATCATGCAGCACATCGAACAGGCCGGCGTGCACTCGGGCGATTCCGCCTGCTCGCTGCCGCCCTACAGCCTGCCCAAGGACGTGCAGGACACCATTCGCCAGCAATGCATCCAGCTCGCGCGCGAACTGGGCGTGGTGGGCCTGATGAACGCCCAGCTCGCCTACCAGGACGGCGAGGTCTACATCATCGAAGTGAACCCGCGCGCCTCGCGCACCGTGCCCTTCGTCTCGAAATGCATCGGCCATTCATTGGCCAAGATCGCCGCGCGCTGCATGATCGGCATTTCCCTGCAGGACCAGAACTTCACCCGCGAAATCGTACCGCCGTTCTACTCCGTGAAGGAAGCCGTGTTCCCCTTCAACAAGTTCCCCGGCGTGGACCCGATCCTCGGGCCGGAAATGCGCTCCACCGGCGAAGTCATGGGTTCCGGTCCTACCTTTGCCGAGGCTTTCTACAAGTCGCAAAGCCTCGACATGGAGAACATCGACGTCAACGGCACCGCCTTCATCAGCGTGCGCGACGCCGACAAACCCTACCTGCCGGAGCTGGCGCGCAAGATGCACGCACTGGGCTTCAGCCTGGTGGCCACGCGCGGCACGGCCAAGGTGATCAGCGAAGCCGGAATTCCGGTGGAACCGGTCAACAAAGTGATGGAAGGACGCCCTCACATCGTCGACATGTTGAAAAATGACGAGATTGACCTTATCGTCAACACCACTGAAGGTCGCCAGGCCATCGCCGATTCCGCCACCATCCGCAGTACCGCTCTCCGTCATCGGGTCTACTGTGCCACGACGCTCGCCGGTGCCAACGCACTGTACGAGGCCCTGTTGTTCGATGGCGACATATCGGTGAAAAGCCTGCAGGACCTGCACAAGCTGTAACCGTAACTGTCGGACAGACCAAACGCTCCCGCCCCTCATCGGGCGGGAGTTCCGCTTTTTTGAACCGAGTGAACGCCATGCGCAAAGTACCCATGACCGTGGGCGGAGCCGAACGCCTCCGCATTGAACTCAACGATCTCAAGAACGTGCAGCGCCCACGCATCGTGCAGGCGATCGCGGAAGCACGCGCGCACGGCGATCTCAAGGAGAATGCCGAGTATCACGCCGCGCGCGAACAGCAGAGCTTCTGCGAAGGCCGCATCAAGGAAATCGAAGGCAAGCTCGCCGACTCCGAAGTGATCGACGTCACCAAGATCCAGAACAACGGCAAAGTGATCTTCGGCTCCACCGTCAAGCTCTACAACCTCGACGCCGAACAATCCGTCACCTACCAGATCGTGGGCGAAGACGAAGCCGACGTGAAAAACGGCAAGATCTCCGTCACCTCCCCGATCGCCCGCGCCATGACCGGCAAGAACGAAGGCGACGAAATCGTAGTCAATGCCCCAAGCGGCGACATTTCCTACGAAATCGAAAAAGTAGAGTACTTATAAAAAAAGATTGGAGCCCTTGCACCTGAAGAATTCAGATGAGGGTGTGCCGTGACCGACATGTGGGTCGGGACCGTCTGAGGCCATGGATGGTCGAAGCGAGCCTACACGGACGTACTTGCGGCGTGTCTCGACCCACATGTCGGTCACGGCGCACCCGGTCTGGAAAGAGAAGCAGAACGCAGTACAAGACAAACCAAATCGACACTCAGCCCAACAACATCTTGTACCGCTCCAGATTGGAAAGGTCCGGTTTTACCTTCAACGCCCGCCGCAACAACAGCGCCACATGCCCCGACGTCTGAATCAACTCCGCCCCCGTCTGTGCGCAAATCTCCCCGATCAGCGCCGCCTTCTCCTCACGATCCGCCGCCAGCACCCGCACCTTGATCAACTCATGGTCGTCCAGCGCCCGCCCAATCTCCTTGAGCACGTTCTCACTCAAGCCCTTGCTCACGATCACGACCGGGTTGAGCTTATGGCCGATGGCGCGATACTGGCGCCGGGTAGCATTGTCTGTTGGCATGCGGATATCCAAGTGGACCAAATGGAAAAGGCACGCATTCTACCGCACCCACTCACCCAGCGCCGGATTTTGCGGCACAACACTTCGAGGTAAGCGTGGCAAAGTCGCACAGCAGCAAAAGCTGGCTCAAGGAACATCACGACGACGTCTGGGTAAAACGCGCCCACCAGGCCGGCTATCGCTCCCGCGCCAGCTTCAAACTCCTGGAAATCCACCAAAAGGACCGCCTCTTCAAGCCCGGCATGGTCGTCGTCGATCTCGGCGCCGCGCCCGGCGGCTGGTCCCAGCTTGCCGCCCCGCTGGTCAAACCCGGCGGCATCGTGCTCGCCTCCGACATCCTCCCCATGGAGCCCTTGGTTGACGTCACCTTCATCCAGGG
>DATMFX010000226.1:0-3565 GCA_035555995.1 Hyphomicrobiales bacterium
CATCGTCAAGCTCACCGGGCCGCCGCTGCGGCCGCTGCGGCGCCTGATTCCCAGCTGGCGCGGTTTCGACTTCGCCACCCTGGTGCTGGCGCTGCTGCTCAACTCGATCGCCACCGCGCTCCTGATCATGGCAGCGGGCTACAACCTGCCGAGCATCGGCCTGATCGTGAGCTGGTCGGCGGTGGGCATACTGGCCTACATCCTCAACATCTATTTCTACGCGGTGCTGATTTCGGTGATCGTCAGCTTCATCGCGCCGTTCAGCGCGCATCCGGTGCTGCTGGTGGTGCATCAGCTGCTCGAACCGCTGTACGAGCGTCTGCGCCGCATCATGCCGAGCATGGGCGGCCTGGATTTTTCGCCGCTCTTCATCTTCCTTGGCATCAGCGTGCTGGAAATCATGGTGATCGGCCCGCTGGCAAGCCACATCGGCCTGCGCCCCGACCTGGTACTTGGCATCCACTGACATGAACGACGCCGTCAAGCACATCCCCGCCGACTCGGTGGGGCTGGTGCAACCGCAGAAGTATCACTTCGACACGCCGCTGGTGCTGCGCAGCGGCCGCGTGCTGGAGCGCTACGACCTGATGGTGGAAACCTACGGCACGCTCAACGCCGACGCCTCCAACGCCATCCTGATCTGCCATGCCCTGAGCGGCGACCATCACGCGGCCGGCTACCACGATCCCGATAATCCCAAGGAAAAGCCCGGCTGGTGGGACTGCTGCATCGGCCCCGGCAAGCCGTTCGACACCAACCGCTTCTTCGTGGTGTGCCTGAACAACCTCGGCGGCTGCGCCGGCAGCACCGGGCCGTCGTCGATCGATCCGGAAACCGGCAAGCCCTTCGGGCCCGACTTTCCCATCGTGGCGGTGCGTGACTGGGTGCAGAGCCAGGCGCGCCTGGCCGACCGGCTCGGCATCGCGCGCTGGGCCGCGGTGATCGGCGGCAGCCTTGGCGGCATGCAGGTGATGCGCTGGGCCATCAGCCACCCGCAGCGCCTGCGCCACGCCTTGATCATCGCCGCGGCGCCGAAATTGTCGGCGCAGAACATCGCCTTCAACGAAGTGGCGCGGCAAAGCATCATGAGCGATCCCGACTTTCACGCCGGACGCTACTACGATTTCGACACCTATCCGCGACGCGGCGTGACGCTGGCGCGCATGGTGGGACACATCACCTACCTGTCGGACGCGATGATGCGGGACAAGTTCGGCAAGGACGCGCGCAGCGGCAATTTCGGCCGCGACCTGCGCAGCGGCAGGCTCAGTTTCGGCTTCGACGTGGACTTCCAGGTGCAGAGCTACCTGCAGTACAAGGGCGAAGTGTTCTCCAAGAATTTCGACGCCAACACCTATCTGCTGGTCACGAAAACCCTGGACTATTTCGACCCCACCGTGGATTTCGACGGCGACCTGAGCCGCGCCTTCGCCAACAGCGAGTGCAAGTTCATGGTGATGTCCTTCAGCAGCGACTGGCGTTTCGCGCCCGAACGCTCGCACGAGATCGTCCAGGCCCTGCTCAAGGCGCGCAAGGACGTCAGCTACCTGGAAATCGAGGCCGACGAAGGCCACGATGCCTTCCTGCTGCCGATTCCCCGCTACATGCGCGCGCTACAAGCCTACATGGAACGCGTGGCGCAGGAATGCGACACCGCCGCGCAGGAGCCTCGCGATGCGCGCTGATCTTTCGCTGATTCAGGATTGGATCGCGCCACACTCGCGCGTGCTGGATCTGGGCTGCGGCGACGGCGCCTTTCTGGCGCATCTGAAGCGCACCCGGCAGATTTCCGATTGCGGCCTGGAAATCGACGCCGACAAGATACAAAAATGCCTGGAAGCGGGCGTCAATGTAATCGAGCAGGACGTGAACCTTGGCCTCGGCAACTTCGAGAGCCAGAGTTTCGACACCGTGGTGCTGGCGCAAACGCTGCAGGCGTTGCAGAAACCGGATGAGATCATCGAGGAAATGCTGCGCGTGGGCCGCAATGGCATTCTTATCTTCCCGAACTTCGCCTACTGGCGGCATCGACTCTATCTGCTGTGGCGCGGCCACATGCCCAAGTCCGAACACCTGCCCTACGAATGGTTCGATACCCCCAACGTGCATCTGTGCACCATCAACGACTTTGATACCCTGTGCCGGCAGAAACGCATCAAGGTGCTGCACCGCACGGTGGTCGACGACCACCAGCACAGCAGCATGTTGATGCGCCTTGTGCCAAACTGGTTCGGAATCAACGCCATTTACCACATCACGCGCTGACGAGGAGGAAAACCCATGGCTGTCGTCCGCATGCTCCCGCTGTTGTTGCTGGCCCTACTCTGTTCCCGCTCCGCCCTGGCGGACACCGCCACCTTCGGTGACTACACGGTGCATTACATCGCCGTGAACAGCACCTTTCTCAATCCCGAAGTGGCCAGCCAATACGGCCTGCAACGCGGCGCGCGGCGCGGCTTCCTCAACATCGCGGTACTGCAGGATACAGGCGGCGCCTCCAAGCCGGTGACGGCGCGGATCAGCGGCGACAAGCGCAACCTGATGCAGCAGAGCACCGCGCTCACGTTCCAGGAAATACACGAAGGCGACGCCATCTACTACCTGGCGCCGTTCGATTTTTCCAATGCGGAAACGCTGCGCTTCACACTCGACGTGCAACCCACCGCCAGCGAGGGCAGCCAGCACATCGAATGGTCCACGCAGTTGTACGCGGATTGAGCCACCACGGATCCCCCTTCATGAGCACCGTGGTACTTGCCAGCGGCAACCGCAAGAAACTGGCCGAACTGCAATTGATGCTGGCCTCCAAGGACGTGCACTTCGTGCCGCAGTCCGAGTTCAACCTGCCCGAGGCCGAGGAAACCGGCCTGAGCTTCGTCGAGAACGCCATCATCAAGGCGCGCCATGCCAGCCTGATGACGGGCCTGCCGGCGCTTGCCGATGATTCCGGCCTGGAAGTGGATGCACTCGGCGGCGCGCCGGGCATCTATTCCGCGCGTTTCGCAAGCCCGGGCGGCGCCGGCAACAGCAGCGACGAGGCCAACAATGCCCTGTTGTTGGAACGCCTGCGCGAGACGCCTCGTGCACAGCGCACGGCGCGCTTCCACTGCGCCATTGCGCTGCTGCGCTATCCGCAGGACCCCATGCCGCTGATCTGCACCGGCAGTTGGGAAGGGCTGATACTCGACGCGCCCGCGGGCCAGGCGGGCTTCGGCTACGACCCCTTGTTCTACGTGCCCACCCATCGCTGCAGCGCCGCCGAATTGCCGGTGGAAACCAAGAACAGCATCAGCCATCGCGCCCAGGCGCTGCAGCAGCTGACCCTGCAATGGCGCGATCTGCCCCTGTGAATCCCGCACCACCGGCGGCCCTGACAGGCGCCGCCCTGCCGCTTGCCCTGTACGTGCACATCCCCTGGTGCATCCGCAAGTGTCCCTATTGCGATTTCAATTCGCACCAGCGCCCCGACGAATTGCCCGAAGCCGAATACGTGCAGGCGCTGCTGGACGACCTGCGCGAGGATTTGCCGCTGGCGCAGGGCCGCGCGCTTGGCAGCATCTTTTTC
>DATMFX010000227.1:0-2440 GCA_035555995.1 Hyphomicrobiales bacterium
AGGGGCGAACAGGAAGCGGTGCGGGCAATCACGGCCTGGGCCGCCGCCCATGGCTTTCTGGAACGGGTGGAAGTGCTCGGCTTCGTCGACGGTACCCACAGCGTGGACTGGATCGTGGCCGCCGGCGGCAAGGTATTGAACCTCTTGACCAAAGGCAGCGAAAAACACTGCCGCCAGCAGCTCGGCAAGACGCTCGAACAACACGCCGCGGAAGTGTGCGAGGTGGTGCGCTACGCGCGCGAACGCGGTTTGCGCGTGAATGCCTACCTGGAGGATTGGTCCAACGGTTATCGCGACAACCCCGATTACGTCTATGGCTTCATGGCCGCCGTGGGCCACTGCGGCATCGAGCATTTCATGCTGCCGGACACGCTTGGCGTGTTGAGCCCGGCGGAAGTGTTCGTAGCCATGCACGACATGTGCACGCGTTTTCCCGGCAAGCAGTTCGACTTTCATCCCCACAACGATTACGGCCTGGCCACGGCCAACTGCATGGCGGCAGTGGAAGGCGGCGTGACCACGCTGCACTGCACCATGAACTGCCTGGGCGAGCGCGCCGGCAACGTGTCGCTTGCCGAACTGGCGGTGGTGCTCAAGGACAAGATGGGCCTGCGCACGGCCATCGACGAATCGCACCTGGCAAGTGTCAGCAAGATGGTGGAACGCTTTTCCGGCAAGTGGGTGGCGGCCAACCAGCCGATCCTCGGCGCGGACGTGTTCACTCAGACCGCCGGCATCCATGCCGATGGCGACGTGAAAGGCGGCCTCTACGAAACCCAGCTCAGCCCGGAACGCTTCGATCGCAAGCGCACTTACGCGCTGGGCAAGCTCAGCGGCAAGGCCTCGGTGCTGAAAAACATCGAGGAGCTCGGCATCACGCTGGCGCCGGACGATCTCAAGAAGGTATTGCAGCGCGTGGTGGAGCTGGGCGATTCCAAGCAGACCATCACCGCCGACGACCTGCCGTTCATCATCGCCGACGTGCTGGAAAGCAGCGACTACCAACACATTCGTCTGCTGGAATGCCAGATCCACAGCAGCTTCGAACAGGATTCGCAGGTGGCGCTGAAAGTGGAGATCGAAGGTGTTGAACACAGCGCCGAAGGCGAAGGCAATGGCGGCTACGATGCCTTCATCGACGCCCTGGGCAGGATTTTGCAACCGATCGGTTTTGAACTGCCCGAGCTGGTGGATTACAGCGTGCGCATCCCCAAAGGCGGCAAGCCGGGCGCGCTCACCGAATGCACCATCACCTGGGCCGGGCAACCCCGCAATCTGCGCGCGCGTGGCGTGCACGCCAACCAGGTGTATGCGGCGGTGCTGGCCACGCTGCGCATGATCAACACGCGCCTGCACGGTAGAAGCGCATGATCGACTTTCGCAGCGATACCGTGACCCGCCCCGATGCCGCCATGCGCGAGGCGATGGCAAACGCCGAAGTGGGCGACGACGTATGGGGCGACGATCCCACCGTGGCGCGCCTGGAAGCCCTGGCGGCGACCAAGGTGGGCAAGGAGGCGGGCCTGTTCGTGCCAAGCGGCACGCAATCCAATCTGGTGGCGTTATTGACGCATTGCCAGCGCGGCGATGAATACTTGGTGGGCCAGCAGGCCCACACCTATCGCTACGAAGGCGGCGGCGCGGCCGCGTTCGGCGGCATCCAGCCGCAGCCGCTGCCGCACCAGCCCGACGGCAGCATCGCGGTGGACGAACTGCGCGCCGCGATCAAACCGCACGACTTCCACTTTGCCCGCACGCGCCTGTTGTGCCTGGAAAACACCGTTCACGGCCGCGTACTGCCGCAGGATTACGTCCTTCGTGCCTGCGCGCTGGCCGATGAACACCAGCTCGCCAAACATCTCGACGGCGCGCGCCTGTTCAACGCCGCAGTGGCAAGCGGACACGGCGCCGCGGAACTGGCAGCCCCCTTCGATACCGTATCCATTTGTCTCTCCAAAGGCCTCGGCGCCCCCGTAGGGTCAGTACTCTGCGGCCCGGCCGCCTTCATCGCCGAAGCACGCCGCTGGCGCAAGATGCTCGGCGGCGGCATGCGCCAGGCCGGCATCATCGCCGCTGCCGGCATCCATGCACTCGAACACAACATCGAACGCCTCTGCGACGACCACGCCACTGCCGCTTTTCTGGCGGAGCAATTGGCGCAAATTCCGCAACTGCATATCGACCCAGGCTGGGTACAGACCAACATGGTGTTCGTCACTCCCCAGGCCGGTACGGCGAAGGTGCTGTGTCAACATCTGGAACAGCGCGGCATTCTGGTGGACCCAGGTGAAACGCTGCGGATAGTCACGCACCTGCAGGCGGGACACGCCGAAGCCGAAGCATTGGTGGCTGCGGTACGGGAGTTTTATTCCGGTCTCTGATGGAGGAACAGCCAGCGCTGTTCTCACGACCACGCTCTCGGGTGGGTAAGAACGTCGTG